>JALVQQ010000018.1:0-26841 GCA_027025395.1 Deltaproteobacteria bacterium
CGCAGTCTCTTCACCGTCGGCGTCCTGAAGGGAAAAGGCGCATGCATCCCCTGTCCTGACATCCCTGGTGCTTTCGGCTATAACTTCAATATCCTGCGGCCAGATATTGCGGCCGTTGATTATTATCAGGTCTTTTGACCTTCCTATAATAACAATGCTGCCGTCCACCATGTACGCCATGTCGCCGGTATTGAGCCAGCCATCTTCGGACAGAACCTCGGCGGTTGATTCCGGATCATCGTAATAGCCGGTCATGATGCTGGGGCCTTTGAGAAACAGGGTGCCACATTTTCCGGATTCAACAGGGTTGCCCCGGTTGTCCCGTATTTCAACCTCAAATGTAGGCAGCGGCTTGCCACATCTTACAAAAGCGGTTGAAGGCGCGCGGGGATCGTTGGTGAAAACTATCTCGTTATTGTCTGAAAGACGTTGTGTATCCACCAGATCCACATTTATTCCACTGCCAATTTCCTCAAATGTTACCGCCAGGGAACATTCAGCCATTCCGTAGCATGGCATGAATGATGACGGATTGAAGCCTGCCGGCGCAAGTTTTCTGGCGAATTTTTCAAGAGATTCATTCCTGATCATATCCGCTCCGATTCCGGCGATGCGCCATGACTCGAGATTATATTCGGTCACATCACTGTCTGAAAGTCTCATGGTGGCGAGCTCATAGGCAAAAGGAGGGCCAAACGAGACTGTCCCCCGGTTCTCCGACATCAATTTGAGCCACAGCCTGGGCCTCATTATAAAATCAATGGTGTTGAAGAGATCAACGCTGAGCTGGCTTGCCATGCTGGCCAGGAGCAGGCCCACAAGCCCCATGTCATGGTAGAGCGGAAGCCATGAAACAGCCCTGTCTCCTTCCCTGATGCGGATGCCGGGCCCTGTTATTGCGGCAAGATTGTTAAGAACGGCAGCCTCGGTAATCATGACTCCCTTTGGAAAGCGTGTGCTTCCGGAGGTGAACTGGAGGTATGCAAGCTCTTCAGGGCCCAGTGGCTGAAGTTCAATATCCGCCTCGGGCAATGCATCAAAGTCAGCGGGTTCCGATACCTTAATCAGATTCTTTCCGTCAGAAGCGGCCTGGAGGAATTTCAAGAAAAGTGGCGAAGAGACAGCCATCCGTGCGCCTGATGATGTCAAAAGCCTCGATATCTGTTTTGTAAATGCCTCTGCGCCGTTCAGGTGTGTACCTGCCGGCAGGGGGACAGGAACAATGCCAGCATACTGACATGCAAAAAAAAAGCGTACGAAATCAGGATCCGTTGTGGCTACTATCGCCATGCACGATCCGCGCTCAATTCCTGTGCCCAAAAGTTTTCGCGCAAGGGTTCGCGCCTCTTTCCTCAACTTGCTGTATGGCAGTGATGCATACAGCTCCCCTTTTCTGGAGTAAAAATTGTAGCCTGTCACACCCTTTGCCGCATAATCAAGTGCCTCTGCCAGGGAGCTGAAATCTGCTGTTCTAAGGGGAACAGTATTGTTTGTGGGGGTAGCGCTCATAAAATAAATTTGCAGCTGCCGTTTCCATCAGTTTAGCAGGAAAGGAGCGGAATATACGTTTTTCTTGAATGATTTATCCTGTATATTACGGATCTGCCATCATAGTAGGACGGAAAACATAACATTACTATAAATTTTGGGCAACTGTAAGGAACAGTGGCGGGTAAATAAATTTTAAAAAGGCGGGTCCAGCTATTTTGTAAATGAGTCTCTGGTTATTTTCAGGATAGGCAGAGCTTGAATCCGGGGGTATTCCTGCCTGAAGTGCGGAAAAATAGGAAAAATGCAAGTCAAACCAGGCATGGTAATTATGAAAAGTTCAGGAGTGCAGGGCAGATGCCAGGGCAGCCTTCAGAAGTGAATTCATTTTTTATCTGTTTGATTCTGGTGTTTTTGGTATCTTTTCCTGTGCCTGAATATTGCAGTGCAGCTCGGCACGGGCTTTCTGTCCCTGGGTCAGGCAGGGATTTGCCCTTCTGGAATCATCTTGTTTTTGAAGACGGGAGAGGGCTGGTGACCCTGGTTTCTGATGTCAGGCTGGTGTGCTGGCCGGTTGGCCTGCCCTCTGAGCTTGAAGGTTTCGCCTCTCTTGTTGAAAGATTCGTTTCTGAAATACGCGGACAGAAGCCTCTTGCCGTGCTGGTGCTTAAAAATGTAATGGATGGCCTTTTTGTAAAGCGTATGGAGAATATGAGGGTAATATGGTTTGAGCCTGAAAGCCTCAGGGTGGTGGCCAGGCTCAGGTGGAATTCCTTGAAGCCAGGCAGGATCAAGCTTTACAGGTGGGAAAAGGGTGGTGTAAGAAGGTGGAAAATAACAGATGAGGATGCTGAACAACCGGAATATGACATTTCTGGGGCAAAAAACAGGTTTTATGCCTGTGAATTTGCTGACTGTTCTGTGTCAGAGGCTGTGGACAGCCTTATGTTCCTGTTGCCGTGCATGTGGAATTTGCCAAACGGTGAGCTGAACCGGCGTCTGTTCCTGGTCTTTGGAAAAAAGTATTTTCACAGGGTCGTTGTTAATGCTTCACTCATTGAAAATGGCCTGGAAAAAATCAGTGTGTCACAGCAGGGGCGTTGCAGGATATTTGGGCAGGCGGGGGAGAGAGCCTGCCCGGCTCCTGACCTTTTTATCAGGCTTCAGGCCGGCAGTACAGATCTGAAAACCGGTTCGGAGCAAAAGAAAGAAGGATTTTCCTTTCTGGGGCTTAATGACGGAGTGATAGTCGAAGTCAATAAAATGTCGGGGCTGCCACTGGTGATAAGGGGCCGAAATGGATACCTTGGGGATGTAATGCTTCGGTTGAAGCAGGTTGACGGTGATTGGGGCCAGGGGACCTGAAGCGGCCTCCCGGTTGGATGTTGGGGATGGCGCGTTAAGGGGCGCAATCCCTGAAGGGGGACGAGGAAATATTACGAATTTTTCATTTTGAATAGAGAGGAGGAAGCCCCTGGCCTTTATTGTGAGGGATCGTGCGGTCTTGCGGCCTTATGTCAGCAAGCAGGGTCCCGGTTTCTTCATCGCAGGTCCACGTCTCTCCGCCGTTTCCGTATAGTATGGCATTAAGCTTTTTGATCTGTTTGGCCGTTTTCCGGTTTGATATCCTGGAGGCAAGCTGCTCAAGACCTGTAGGCGGGTCATCCGGCCATATTCTGGCCCCGTGTTCAAGGAGTACTTTTTTTGCAGCTGCCGCATCGTTTTGAGCGCAAGCACGTCTCAATTTTTCAGTAAATTCCCTTTCATCAAGGGGCATATGCTTCAAGGCCGGCCCTTGCTGCGGTCTGGCGGCCTTGGCGCTTTGGAATGAACCGTTTTTTCTTGTCCGCCAGAGCAGGTAAAGGGTCGCAAGCCACAAAATGCCTATAACTGCACATAGGACCTGCCAGTAGAGGACCCTGCCCGCGGAAAAGGTTCGGGCCTCCATTTCTTTGCCGGCGGACATGCCTTCTGATTCCCGTGCGCCAGCGCTGTCTTTAGACTCTTGCAGGCTTCCAGCGGAGTTCATGGTGGTATTGACAGACTTTTGGCCTGCGCCGCCTGGTGCTGCCTCCGTGGTGGGGGCAGGAGTCACGGAAATGGTTTTCCCGGGGAGGGTAAGGGTTTCCTGCCTTCCCTTTTCGGTATTCCACCATGTTACAGTTACCGGTGGAATGGTCAGGGTGCCGCTCTTGTCCGGAATGAAGACTATTTTCCGGGTCTTTGTGCCTGTGATGCCGTTTCTGTCCTCAGTGGAGTTCAGTTCGGCATTGTCAGGATAGACCCTGAAGCCCTCCACGGAGTCAGGCACAAGGTCTGGAAGCTGTTCAGCCGCAAGCCCTCCGGCCGTAAGGGTCAAGGTGCGAGTGACCGGCTCCCCCTGTTGTACCGTGCCGCCATCCGGCTCCCACCTCTGGGACAGGGCGAGGTAGCGTGCCGGCAACCAGAAAGCACCGGTATAAGTATCAGGCACGGGCTTTACATCAAGGGTAACAGAGGTTCCCGCAACTCTTACTTTCCGCGTTGCCTGCCCAAGTCCAGGAAGGCCATGGCTGAAGAACGGGTCCCTTCCCATAAGGGAAGAAAATGGATCTCTTGATCTGAGATTTTTCTGTACTACCACGGTGCCGTTAAATACAGGTGCTGAAATGGTCAGTTTGCCGCTCTTTTGAGGGAAAATGGCATATCTGCGTTCAATAATCCTGTATTGCCGGCCATTTATGACCTTTCTGTAGTCAATGTCCTTTCCCAGATGGCGGATAAGGGCATCGGGCTGTTCCGGGGCGGTCATGGTGCCCTCGGCTATTTCACGGCTTGAAAATAGCTGGACCCTGCAGATAACCTGCTGCTGGATAAATGGGGACCCCGGCTTGCAGGTTGTCTTTATGAAGATGTCCCTGCTGTCTTGATGCCGCTGTCTGTCCGAGGTTGACTGCCTGTTCACCTCAAGCAGCAGTTCAGGCGTCTTTTTCCCGTCTATGTCCAGGGGGGGGATCCTGATTGTCCCTGCATGTCTTGGAACAAGGTCAAATATCCATTGTGTGGTGGTGGAGATACGGTTATTGACGATATTGACACTGGATGCGCTGGAACTTCCGATAATGTCAAAGTCCTTTTTCAGGGCGGAAATATCCGGTTTGCCGCTCAGGCGGCCTTCGGCCTTGATGGTGAGCTGTACACTGCTTCCAACCTGGGTCCGGTTGGTATCGAGCCAGGCATCAACTCCAGATTCGGCTGCCAGACAGGTGAGCTGTAAAAGGAGTGCAAGAACGAATGTAGCCGCTGCAGCCAGGTAAATAGTGATGGTAACAGAAGGGTGCTTCATGTCTGCTGCTTTCACTGCCGGACCGGACAAGAGACTTCACTGCGGAGATCAGTCAAAAAGGGCAGAAACAAATTTTTCCGGGTCAAATGGCCGTAAATCCTCCATCTTTTCTCCAAGGCCTATGTAACGAATGGGAATCCGCATCTCATGGACAATACCAGCTGCGATACCGCCCTTTGCGGTTCCGTCAAGCTTTGTCAGCGCAATGCCCGTCACGTCCGTTGCCTCCTTGAACAGCCTGGCCTGCCTTATGGCATTCTGTCCTGTTGTTGCATCAAGGACCAGAAGGGTTTCATGCGGGGCGTCAGGTATCTGTCTTGAGATGACACGTCTGATTTTTTTCAGCTCTTCCATGAGATTTGCCTGGGTATGGAGGCGTCCTGCCGTGTCAACTATTACCACATCCATTCCGCGGCTCCTGCCCGCCTCTACCGCATCGAAAGCCACAGCCGAGGGATCTGCGCCTGGCTGATGGTGTACCACCGGAACATCTATCCTTCTGCCCCATTCCTGGAGCTGGTCAATGGCAGCGGCCCTGAATGTATCCGCCGCGCCAATAAGGACATCTAGGCCCTGCTTGCTGAAGTTGTGGGCCATCTTGGCAATAGTGGTGGTTTTCCCGACACCGTTTACTCCCACCACCAGAATAACAAACGGACCTTCGGTATTGCCTATCTTGTCCTGGAGTGAAGGTCCTTGCTGAATCTCGAGCATCTCGAGTATATACTGCCTGATGCGCTGGCGCAGAGCCATTGGGTCCCGAAGTTCCCGGCGCTTTACATCTGAACGTAGCCGTTTGAAGATTTCCTGTACAGTGGCAATCCCCATGTCTGCCATGACGAGCACTTCTTCAAGTTCATCAAGCAGTTCAGGGTCTATATTTTTGTTGAAGCCCAGAATGGAATCCATGCGGGATATAAAGCCGCTTCTGGACCTGGCCATTCCGTCTGTCATCGGGTTGGCGTCCGCTGATTCAATATCCGGTGAATCATGCGTCTCTGCTGGCGAATCGCCATGATCCGGCCCTGGCAAAGTCTGTGATTGGTCGTCAGTCTTGTTTTTTTTGCTGAAAAATTTTTTAAACATACCAGGTTGCTTTTATGAATAGCCTGCTGAAAGCTTGACTTTTGTCCCTTCCACGGCCATACAGTGCAAGCGTGTGGAAGGTTGGTTTGAAACTTCCTGCAAATACGGGTAAATGAACCAGTTTTAACTTGCCAACATGCCTCTCTTTCTGATAATCTGACTTATCAGTGAAAGGGGAGGCAGGACATACGTCCTTTATTCAGTACAGTATGTTATGAGTGGCACTTGTCCATGCGATGTAGCCGGGATTCGGCACGGCTACCGGCGCGATTGGTTGCCCTAATCAGGTTTGTATTAACATAATGTGCCTTGCTGATATGTAAACCACTGGAGGGAAAAAATGAACAAGTCCGAGCTGATCACAGAGCTTTCTGAAACGACAGGAATGCAGAGACAGGTGGCGGAGGCGGTGGTCAAGGAGATTTTTCAGGCCATGACCGAATCACTTGTCAATGATGAAGGTATAGAAATTCGCGGTTTTGGAAGTTTCAGTGTCAGGAGGTATGGTTCCTATATAGGGAGAAATCCCAAAAGCGGTGAAAAAATCAAGGTTCAGCCCAAAAAACTTCCATTTTTTAAAGTGGGCAAGGAGTTGAAGGAACGAGTTATGAACGGGGCTGAGAAGTCTTGATGTTTTTGCTTCGCAATTTAAATATTGCGTTTTTTTGAGCTGTATCTCAAGGTTGCATTATCTGTATGCCACTGCCCAATGCCGCGCTTCAGGGGGGCGGGGGCAGACTTCCGGTTTGCAAGTACGTTCAAATTCTCGTTTATCAGGTTACAGGGTTCTGCGGTCAGAGGATGGATGGCGCACGCAAGGAATTTTCGTCAAACAGTTTTGATATGTGTGCCAAGAGAAGGGTGCCTGAAGGCTATGAGGCTGATGAAATATGAAGTCCAGCAGTTATCAGCCGCGCCGCGGTTACCCCTGTCAGAGGATATAAGCCGCACGACGGGCTGCGTGCCTTGAGGATACATTTGGTTACATTGAACATTCGTGCGATACGCAGACATTCGTCAGCACCTTTGAGGAAGTAGCCGGTTACATCCTTGCCAGCTTCGCTTCCCGCGTCTCGGGTAAGGAGCACTCGTGCCCTCTCTTCAATGACGTCGAATCCGTCACCACCGCAAATGGCAGCTGGCGGCCTTGGCGTGGGCAGCCCGCCCAGCTGTTCAGGGCAAACCGGCAGGAGAGTGCAGCCGCGCGCACATCGCAGTCTTTCAAGCAGGGGCCTGTCCGGCCTGGACGCACCATCGTACCTGCACCTTATGCCAAGCAGACACGCGCTTACCATGAGGCATGCCATTGATTTTGCGCTCCCGGTCTAGACAAATTCAATAGGCGGTTCGTTTTCCTTTCTTGGTTCAATTTCTCCCAGGTGATAGGCCTTTTCGCCAAGCGCCTCAAGCTGGAACAGAATTTCCTCTGTATCCTGCTTGGGTACTATTATGACAAGGCCTATGCCGCAGTTAAAGGTGCGGAGCATTTCGTTCTGGGGAATGCTGCCCCTGGTCTGCAGGAAGGTGAAAATGTCCGGTACGTTCCAGGAATTGAGTGTTATGACCGCCTTGCATGAACCAGGAAGCACCCTGGGAATATTATCCTGAAAGCCGCCTCCAGTTATGTGGACGATTCCTGATATGGCAAACTGTTTTAGCAGATGAGTGATGGTCTTTACATAGATACGGGTGGGTTCAAGAAGGACCTCCCCTAAGCTCTTGCCATTCAATTCGGCGGGTGTGTCCTGGACCGACATTCCCAGTTCTTCAAAGCATATCTTGCGTACGAGAGAGAAACCGTTGCTGTGCAGGCCGCTTGAAGCAATGCCAATTATTGTGCTGCCAACTCCAATATCAGAGCCGTCTATGATTTTGTCCCTGTCCACTATCCCCACTGCGAAACCCGCCAGGTCGTATTCGTTATCTTCGTACATACCGGGCATTTCGGCGGTTTCCCCTCCTATCAGGGAGCATTCTGCTTGCTTGCAGCCCGTTGCAATGCCGCTTATGACACTTTCCGCAATGGCGGGGTCAAGCTTTCCGGTCGCAAAATAGTCAAGGAAAAATAATGGCTTGGCCCCGGTTACAACAATATCGTTGACGCTCATTGCAACGAGGTCTATGCCAACGGTATGGTGGATGCCGGTCATGAAAGCGATTTTGAGCTTCGTGCCTACCCCGTCTGTGCCTGATACGAGCACAGGCTGTTTGTAGTTGTCGGCATCAAGAGAGAAAAGGCCTGCAAAACCGCCAATTTCAGTTATAACGCCTTTTCTGAAGGTCGATGCCACTATGGGGCCGATCTTTTTTACAAGATCATTGGCCTTGTCTATGTCAACGCCGGATTCGGTATATCGGGAAGTAGCAGTCAATTTCCAAGCTCCATATCATATTATTGAGATGTGTATGCCATCTCGCGTTGAATTGTCGGTCCTTTAACAAGCAGCGGATTATGTCATGCCTTTGACACGCCGTGACACGGTTTCGGTTTTGTAGGAATTTCAGCCGCGGCATTGCGGTCAGGCTGTCCATATCATGCTGTTCGGTCAGATGGCACGAAAAGTTCAGGAGTACGGTCTCCATCCTGCCGGCCATATTAGTCCAATGAGAGTGTAATGGTCAATGGTCCTGTTTGCTTGCATCCGCTTAAGACTCTCGGCTGGGCCGTATGACAACCCCATGGTGTCGGGCAGACTGGCATGGATAGCAATGCCATCTGTGAATCTTCACTGATTATGCAGCAATTACGTTTGGTGAACAGAAGGCCGTTTTTTTGCGATGGTAAAACTTGGCAACTTGGCAGCAAGTGTTATCCTGATTGTCAGGGAGGCCGGAAGGCGAATCGCAGTTTCTGTTGATTCCCCCTCTGGTGGCTCTCGCAATCATCAAACCAAGAGTGTGACAGGAAGGATTTCACGGTTGCAGTGCAGCTGGTGTTCAAGTGTCGGACATCAGCTGCTGGCTGCATTTTCACTATTTTTCAAAACTGATACGGAGATAAATATGGCTGAGATTTCTTTTCATGGTGCGGTCGGCACGGTTACAGGTTCATGTCATCTGATTCATGCAGGAGGAAGGCGCATACTGCTTGACGCAGGCGCATTCCAGGGTCCCTGGGCGGTTGAAAGCCTGAACTACAGGCCGTTCGGATTTGATCCAGCCTCGATTAACTCTCTCATACTCAGTCATGGGCATCTTGACCACTGCGGACGTATCCCTGTGCTTTCAAATCAGGGGTTTCGCGGAAGCATCTTTACTACATACCCTACCCGGGACATAGCCAATTTGATCCTGATGGATTCGGCGCATGTTCTGAAAGAAGAATTTATGTGGCGGCAGAAACGCCTTTTACGCGCTGGCATAAAGGCCGAAGCGCCTCTTTATACGTTTGATGATGTCTATTACTCCATGGAGCTTTTTGACAGGCCGGTAAAGCTTCACCAGAAGGTGGATTTGGGAGACGGAGTCTCCCTTACGTTTCATTCCGCCGAGGCGGGGCACATACTGGGGTCCGCCCAGGTTTATATTGACTATCCCGGCAGGCACGGGAAACAGAAGAGGCTGCTTTATACCGGCGATCTTGGAGATGGCGACAGGCCGCTGGTGAATGATCCCGACGCACCTGAAAGGCCAGTGGATGTGCTGGTCATGGAGTCTACCTATGGTAACAGGGAACACCGTTCATACGGGGAGTCTGTGGACGAACTGGAAGAGGCCATAACTTCAACAATCAGGAAAAAGGGTACGGTGCTCATTCCGACTTTTGCCCTTGAGCGGTCACAGGAACTGCTGTACCACATAGGACAGATGAAGAGGGCCGGGAAGATTGCGGCAAAGGTGCCGGTTTTTCTTAACAGCCCGCTGGCTATCGATATCACCCGGCTATATCAGCGCTACTGCGACTACTGCAAGCATGAGCTGATGACAGGCCTGGGGAAGGGGGATTCTCCCTTCATGTTCCCGGGGCTTCACTTTACCCAGACCGCTGATGAATCAAGGGCAATCCATACGGTGGAAGGTCCAAAGATTGTGCTGGCGGGCAGCGGCATGATGACTGGCGGCCGGATAAAACACCACCTGAAACATTATCTCTGGAAGGAGAGCACCACTCTGATCATTGTGGGTTACCAGGCGGAGGGAAGCCTTGGCAGGCGTATTGTTGACGGTGCGGACGAGGTAAAAATATTCGGGCAGCCCGTAAGCGTAAGGGCAAGGATATATACTATCAACGGTTTTTCAGCGCATGCCGACCGTTCTCATCTGATGGATTTTGCAAAGAGGACAAAGCCACGCAAGCTTTTTGTGGTACATGGTGAACCGCTCTCCTCATCCGCCCTGGCCGGGGAGCTGTCCAGGGAGCTGCCTTCCACGGAAATTCATGTTCCTCGGCTTGGCCAGAGCTTCAGGATTTGACGTACTCGTCAAAAGTCACGATGGGCAGCGCTCATACAGCATATAGCGCACCATTATTACGGCCTGGCGCATATATTGTGTGTTATAAGCACAAGCCAAAACCAGGATTTTGGGCTCGATCATCAAGATATGGTATGCGCAGGGAAAGGCTTATTTTATGCAAGCCCTCTTTACCTGCCTTAGATCGGTATCACCTGTAAGTATCTTTTGGATGCCGTCCTGCTTCAGGGTAAGCATGCCTATGGTTTTGCCGTACTCGGCGATTTCGTGTACTGGCGCGTTTTGCTGGATTTTCTGTCTGAGTCCGTCGTCAGAGATCAGGAGTTCATGTATCGCCAGCCGTCCCTTGTAGCCGGTGTTGCCGCATGCAGGGCAGCCCTTGGGTTTGTAGAGTTTTACACCATCAAGATCCTCCATGGTTAGCGGCATGCCCGGCGCGTCTCCATATTCCTTGATCAGAATTTCCCTTTCTGTCTTATCAGGCTCATATTCCTGCTTGCATTTAGGGCATAGGCGCTTTACCAGCCTCTGGGCCAGTACGCCGAGCAGTGCATCGGCAAAGTTGAACGGGTCCATCCCCATGCCGAGCAGACGCGTAATGGTCTCGGGGGCCGAGTTGGTGTGAAGGGTTGAAAATACAAGGTGACCCGTGAGGGATGCCTCGATAACCGTGCTGGCTGTCTCCTCATCCCTTGTTTCTCCTACCATTATGACATCCGGGTCAGCCCTGAGAAATGCCCTCAGCACCTTGGCGAATGTGAGGCCTATGGAGGACTGTATCTGAACCTGGCGAAGGCCGTCCTGAACAATTTCAACAGGGTCTTCAGCTGTCCATATCTTTTTTTCCGGACGGTTTATGTATCCCAGGGCCGCATGCAGGGTAGTTGTCTTTCCTGATCCTGTAGGCCCGACAACGAGGATGAGGCCGTAAGGCATCTCCAGGATGTTCTTAAACCTTTCAAGGTTTTGCGGCAGCAGGCCGAGCTTGTCAATGGGCAGCGCATCAGAGGCTGCAAGGATACGCAAGACAATATCTTCATTGCGCTCGGTGGTGGGAAGCGTGGCCACGCGAAGTTCAATAGTCCTGCCTGTACGGCTCTTGAACTTGATTTTTCCATCCTGAGGAAGCCGTTTTTCTGCTATGTCCAGGTTGGACATTATTTTAATACGTGATACAAGAGCCTTTTTGTATTTGTAAGGTACAGTCTGGTATTGCATGCAGTCGCCATCGATTCTCAGCCGCACCAGCGCCCCTCTCTTTCCTGTAAGGGATTCTATATGGATGTCAGAAGCATTCCTGGCAAATGCATCCTCAATGATCTTGTTGGCCAGCTGGACCACTACGCTGTCAGCGTCATCTACCTGTTCATCCTCTGCATCTTCCGGCTCTTCATCTTCTTCAAGGTCAAGCTTGTCAAATACGTCATCATCCTCTAATCCGCCAATCTGGTACTTTCCGTAGTAAAAGTCGATGAACTTGTCTATATCTTCCTTGAGGGCTACGACAAATTCAAAATTGGCGGCTTTCAGGACCCTGTTGATGTTGTCCGTTTTGTTCAGGTCGTTGGGGTCGTCCAGGGCAACTATTAGTTTTCCGCGTTCTTCCCTGACGGGAACGCAGATATTGGTGCGGAAAAAGTGTTCCTTTATGCCCTTTATGCACTTTGGAGAGGGGCCGACGGTAAGCTCATCAAATTCTATAAACGGAACCCTGTAGTATTCTGAAAGCGCCTTGCCCAGATCCTCTTTCTCAACGCTGAACTGTGACATAAGGATGTTTTCAATGGACTTGCGCTGGGACTGGGCCATCTCCCTGGCCCTCTCAAGCTGCCTTTCAGATATTATGTTGTGACTTATCAGATAGTAGAAGCGGCCATACTTTTGAGCAGTCTGGGAGAGATGTTCAAGGCGTTCCCGGGCGTTCCTGTAGTTTTTGTCTAATTTAACAAGTTGTTCAAGGGTTTCCGTGGCCTTGTTTACCGAACCGGTTTTTTCATGGATAAGGCTCAGCTGGTAGAGTATGTAGAGTCTCAGCTTCCTTGATATTTTTTTGTCCTGAAGCGCCTTTTCATAGTATTCAAGCGCATCAAATGGAGATCCTGTGCTTGAATAGCAGTCCCCTATTTTTGAGTATACAACCCCCGGCCTGAAGTCCGTGGTGGCCAGATCAAGGAGTTCTTCAATTGCCTCCTTGAAAAAGCCTGCTTCCATAAGCCCTACGCAGGTCTCAAATTTTTTCTGGTTCTTTTCGTGCTGCGTTTCCGGGACATTGTCTGTTTCAAGGGAGGGCTCACTGCCTTCAGCATTTGAAAGCATGCTGATTCGCTCGGCGATCTCTGCCTTGCGTGGATGATCTCCCTCTCCAATAAGGGCAAGAATGTTGGAGTAACGTTCACATGCCTCTTGTTTGAGTCCTTGGCTGTAGTATAGATCAGCCTCTGCAAGCAGGGTCGCAAGCTCCTGCTGTGGCGCTGATGTTGCTGTTAATGTGGCCATAATGTTCTGTATCGCTTACCGTGTGGAATAATTGAAGGGCTTGTTTTGCATAGATCCCTTGTCGGACAGATTGATTAACCCTGGACGGGCTATGCAGCTCCGGACAGAGTTACAACTCTGATTTTTTCTCCATTTATCACTACCTTTCCTGCCTCAAATGCGGCATTTGCCTTGGAACTTATCCACTGGTTTTCCCCGGTGACGTCGAGGTCCTGGGGCATGCTTTCGGCAACAAGGACGGCCTTTGCATCGTTTTTGCCGTTAATAATTACAATTACAGGTTTTCTGATCTCTCTGAAGGGATAAGTTCCGCCGGTCTCCCCTTCAATCTTTGAATTGATTATGGGGAGCTCCATGGCCTTCAGGTCCTTTTCGTCAAGTTCTGCAAGAGGGCCTGAAAGGGAGGATTTTATCTTGCTCCAGGGCCATGATTTGAGCCATGACAGGGCGAATTTGTTGCTGGTCTTCAGTTTTTTACTGAAACGACCGGCTATTGTGCCTGCATATGCTATCTCGTCAGCAGGGAGTGCAATTTTCTCTTGGCCAACTTTTACTGCCTTGAGGTCTGCCCAGGGGCAAGGTTCAGGTTTCTGCTTGGGTGGTGAGTGGGGCTTGCCGGGTTGTTGCAGGGGGGCGGAGCCATCAAAATCTTCCTGGGCAGGTATCTTGCCTGCAAGTATGTTCTCCAGGATTGCCTTCTGCTTTTCCAGCTTCTGCCTGATGCCTCTCTGGAACACGTACAGTTTTTCCATTCCGGAAGTTCTGGACAGGAGCTGCTCAACGGGTTTTATCTTGTTAGTTAGTTTGTGCAGTTCGGCGATGTGTGCCCGCAGCACTTCCTCCACGGCGGGAGTATGGAGTTGCCCCCTGTCTGTTTCAGCAGCCTCCATGTCTTCATGGGCTGCGGCTGCATCCCTTGGCGCAACGGGGACAAATGGCGCGGCCTCTGCGGGTTCTGGCTTCGCGGTACCTGATTCTTCAGCAATTTCACCAGCAGGTTCCGCAGGCTGCTCCTCCTCTGTTTTTTCTTCCTGCGGTTCCATTTCCAGCTCAAAAATCTGGTCTTCTGCTTTTTTGACAGTTTCGGCCTCCCCGCCTGCTGGCTGGGCGGGAGATGAGTCTGCCCCCGCGTCCGAGCCCCCATGATCCGCAGCGTCCATGTCACTTAACTGAAATTCCGGCTCTTCAGTCTCTGCCTTGACCTCGTGCAGGTTCGCTTCAGCGGTGTCATGACTGTCCTCACCTTCTCTTTCCAGCAAATTGCGCAGCTCTTTTGCGGATTGTGATATGGAATCTGTATTTCCAGAGTCCGCATAGGCTTCTTTGATGGCATATACAGCCCTTTTCACAGCTGATGGCGCCTCTGGAATAAGGTCAGGCGTGTGGCGCATTATGGCTAGCATTTCAGCAACAAGCGAAACCAGACGTTCAGCTCCAGGTATTTCATGTATTGATGAATCATGTTTCAGCGCCTCGGCACGGGAAATGGCCGCATGGAGTGTCTGGTCGTCAATTTCCCATTCGAGAGACATCATCGAGGTGAGAAGTTTGTTCACAATCTCACCGGCATTTTCCTCCCACGGAGATTGTGGCGCTTCTGCAGATTCATCCTTGCTGGCTGCTGGCGTCTCTTCTGCCTTTTCCGCGCTTTTAATTCCAATCAGATCGTCTTCGTCAGTGCTGACATGAACAGAGACTTTACCGTTTTCTTCTGCAGTATCTTCGTCAGGTTCGGATTGTGTCCCGGAAATGCTCCCTGGTTTTACTTTTATGGTATCGTCCGGTTCCTGTTTCTTCTCCGGTTTTTCCGTTTCATCAGTTTTTTGGGGAGGAACCGGATCGGCCTTTGCCTTTACTTCATTGGTAAGCGGATCAATTTCAATTTCTTTTTCCGGATTTAACAGGTCTTCTATGGTTGCTTCTATATCAAGCGTAAAATTTTCACTGATTTCCGGTTTGTTTTCGTCACTCATGACTTTCTCCTTGACTGCTTTTTATTGCAGGGAGCTGAGTAATGCAGCTCAGACAGATTCTGACGGTTTCAGCCTGTCTGGCTATTTTTTGCCGATAAGATTCTTTTCAGCCACGTATCTGATGGTACGTTTGCTGATCTCCTTGAGTGTCTCAAAGACTCCTAGTCCCTTTGTGGCGGCGGCTTCAAACGCCATGGTGTCGAGACGACTCTTGAGATCCCTGTCAAGCTCCTCTATTTCCAGCGTGGGAATCGGGGTGTCTGCCAGGTCACGTTTGTTGTACTGCATTACAATTGGTATTTCATCCGGATTTATGTTCTGTTCCCGCAGGTTGGCCTTCATGTCTTCCAGGCTTTCTATGTTTTTGGCCTGTCGGACGCGAAGTGAATCTGCGACAAAGACAAGGCCGTCAACCCCCTTTAGTACGAGCTTTCTTGTGGCTGCATAAATAACCTGCCCCGGGACAGTGTAGAGTTGAATCCTGATTTCAAATCCGTTTACCTTGCCAAGGTTGATAGGCAGCAAGTCGAAAAACAGAGTCCTGTCACCTTTGGTTTCAATGGTCAGCATCTTGCCCCGGGCCTTGGCGTTCATGGCGTTGTAAATGTAGAGCAGGTTCGTGGTTTTGCCACATCTGCCCGGCCCGTAATAGACAATCTTGCAATGTACTTCCTTTTTGCTTAGATCTATAAGTGCCATGAATTATTTGCTCTTTTGGTTAAATGTTTCTAATATCGCCTTTGAAACCTGGGCCACTTTAAGCCTTACAACTCCAAGTGATATGTCATCACCGAAAATTGTAATCAGGATCATGTCCGTACCAATCTTGGCAAAATGAATGCTGTCATTTTTCCCCTTGTGGAATAGGAGGGAAAAATCGTCCTCTCCAATCAGCTTGGCCATCTGGGACGTGGCTCCGAAGTTTGCCGCAGCAAGCGCCGCCAGCGACGTGGTATCGATGTTTTCCTTTTTTTCGCCACAACTGGCCACTACATTGCCTGCATCATCAATCAGGATAGCCCTTCTTACCCCCAATTTTATAAGTGCGTTGTCAATTTCCGCTTTTGCCTGTTCAAGTAGTGGTTCGGTTAATACTATGTCTGCCATGTCATTTAGAGTCCATCTCCTGCCCTTGAAATTCGGGCAGCGTCTGTTTTTTTGTTGATAGCCGGGACAGGCTGCCAAGCAACCATGTTACTGTTTATGTCACTATTAATGCCTTGTGCTTGCCTAATATGCAATACTTTCTAACATGATTATCTAACCCGCTTATCGGTATGCATAAAAAAAATATTAAGTTTGAAAAGGTGAATTCAGAGGCCATGCAGCCCGCATGCCCAGGTGTTGCCGTCAACAGGGACTAAAACGGATGGGCGGGCGGATTAATTGCAACTGGAAAAAGGTTTAAGATATATGACGTTAGGGACGATAATAATGTAAAGTAACTGAAATAAAGTTGGACCATGTTTGCCGTCGAGGGACAGATAGTGCCTGACAGAAGCGGTGAGAAGTGCATTACTATGGCAGCCAGCCTGTTTGTTTTCCAGAAAATACGGGCCGCGAGGAGTTTCTTGCGCCTGTATCAATCAAAAATGCCCGGAATCGAATTTTAATAATTTTTATGAGTATCAATTTAGCCAAACGGATAGAGGAGATTGAAGACCTTCCTTCCTTGCCCCACACACTTAGGAAGGTGCTGGATGATCTTGACAGTGTTTCGTCAAGTGCAAAGAGGCTCGAGGGACTTATCAAGGATGATCCGGTGCTCTCGGCAAATATATTAAGAATTGCCAATTCGCCCTATTACGGTGTGTCCGGAGAGATCAGCAGCCTGGCAAGGGCAGTGGTTGTCATGGGTTTTGATGAGGTTAAAAATCTTGTTATAGGCCTTTCCCTGACAGGCACTTTTTCAGGAGATCTGGGGATTGATCTTTTTAGCGCCAAGCAGCTGTGGCTTCACTCCATTGGGGTGGCCAGGGCAGCACAGGCAATGGCGGAGTTTATCCCTGAACTTGACAATGACGAACTCTTTACCGCAGGGCTTATGCACGATCTTGGCAAGTTTCTTCAATGCCTCTATTTCGGTGATTATTTCGAGAAGATTATAGAGGCGCACAGGCAGCGGGGAATTTCAATACTTGAGGCGGAACAGGAATATGGCCTGAGCCATTCCGAGGCAGGGGCCTTTCTTGCCCAGAAATGGGGAATGAGTGACATGCTTGTCAATGTTGTGCGCTATCACCACCATCCTGCCAGCGCCGGTCCGTATGCCCAGGCGGCCTCGGTGGTTTTTCTTTCTGACCAGATATGTCACAAGATAAAACTTGGCGGTGACATGGGGGTTGTGATAGACAAGGTCAAGGTGCCCAAAAATATTGGTATCCCGCCGGAAAAAATTAAGGCGGTGGCGCAAGAGCTTCGTGACACCAGGGAAACTATTGAGAATGGGTGGGGCAGTGCAATGACATGACACGCAATGAATGCCCGGAATTTTTACCTGAATTGACAGGTAAAATGCACATGGAGTCTCTGTCTTTGTGCAGGGTACGGCAGCTACAAGATGTTTGGCGTGCCGGTGGCACATAAAGCGTATGACAAAGCGTTGGTTGCGGTGTCTTCCGAACTGATACCAGGAAACAGAAAATAATTTGATGGACGCTGAAAAATCACAGAAAATCACGGTGATGGTGGTTGACGATGCGGCATTTATGCGCCGGGCAATAGTGGAAATACTTTCCAATAATGACGATATCGAGGTTGTGGGCGTGGCGCGTCACGGCAAGGAGGCGCTGGAGGCCGTGGAGGAGCTGGATCCCGATGTCATCACTCTTGATGTGGACATGCCGATTATGGACGGCCTCACTACTATTAAACATCTCATGGTGCGTAAACCCAGGCCTGTAATCATGGTGAGCGGCATGGCGGACCAGGGCCGGGTCACCTTTGAGGCCCTCAGGTTGGGAGCCGTTGATTTTTTCCAGAAACCATCTGGAACAATATCCCTTGACATGAAGGATGCGGCACAGGAGCTGGGACAGGTGGTCAGGGTTGCGGCACGCCTGAACCCTGGTGCAATCAGGCGGGTGCGTCTGTTACAGGGCAGAAGCTCAAAAAGAAATGCTGGAGGCAGGGCCAAGAGGCTGCTTGCCGTTTTTGCAATGGACGGGGCCTGTGGTTCTTTCATCAGATTAATGACACTTGTCGATTCAGGGCTGCCCGTTGCGGTTGCAGCCCTGCAGACTGTTTCTGACAGTGTTTTGAAATCCTATGCCGCCGAATTCAATCAGATAGCAAGCTGGGATATATATGCCAATAAAAGTGGAGTCCTCAGTCAGGGAAACTGTCTCATCGCAGGGTTCGGGCATTCCTGGAGTCTTTCTGGTGACAATGCGCAACCGGAGCTTGACCTGGACGGCCCTGCCGAAACCTATGATCGGTTCCTTGAGGATTGTGCTTCAAAATATGGCCCGGAATGCATGGCCGTGGTTCTGGGCGGGGTGCGGAATCCGGCTCCCGAGGGCCTTGCGCTGTTGAAACAGGCGGGAGGCCGGGTGGCGGCCCTTGCGCCCCAGGCATGTGTCTGTGGTGATGCGTCTCGAGAGGTGGTTGAGGCTGGCTATGCGGAAACAATAGCAAATGAGAATGAGCTTGCGCGGCTTATAACCGCTTTTGCCAAAGGCGGAGAAGCCGAATGATTTTTGCGCTGGAAAAATAGAGATGTGATGATTGAAAACCTAAATATTTTCAAAAAATAAAAGTTTTCATCACATCAATTCGGTTTAATATCTTCAAGGAAATTATTCTTCTCATCTGAAGATGCCTGATTAGGTTTAGCTTGTAAAGAGGTAATGATTACAGGAGAAAGTGCAATGGCTTCTAGCGAGGTAGTATGTGCCCGGTCTGGTGACCATGACGAAATTACCAAGGTTCTTGTTGTGGATGATTCGCCCATGATGTGCAGAGCCATAGAAAATATTCTCGAGCAGGACCCCAGCATAAAAGTTGCCGGATGTGCCCATAGCGGACGTGAGGCACTTGATATGCTCCAGGAGGAACCGTGTGATATATGTACACTGGATGTCCATATGCCCGGCATGAATGGTATCACCGTACTGAAACACATAATGGTGAAATTCCCCAGGCCGACCCTTATGGTAAGCGCTTTTACAGCAGACGGGGCCAAGGTAACCTTTGACGCCTTGCGGTATGGAGCCGTTGATTTTTTCCAGAAACCCTCTGCAACCCGGGAAGATATTGAGGCCCAGGGAGAGATCCTGCGCTCAAAGGTTAAAAGTGCCGCACGGGTTCAGGTTGAGGCCGCCCGCTATCTGAGGCTGAAGCTCGTTGGCCGGAAGGAGCGTTCAGTGCCGGATCATCTGTCAGGGCAGGAAACCGTCAATGTCATCGCTGCTTCAACCGGAGGCTACTCTTCGCTGCTTTCCCTGCTGCCTGCCATTGATGCCGAAAATGCAGGCCCCCTGCTGGTTTCAATGGCCATTGCGCCTGATGTGCTGCAGGCCTTTATCGATTATGTAAGTTCCTACTGTCCCATCCCGGTTGAACGCCTTGAGGATGGCCAGATGCTTAAGCCGGGCAGGGCATACTTCATGTGTAAAGGAGAGTGTGTACATTTTGAGCAGAAGGGGGGTAACTGGATCATGAATGTCTCCAGGCGCCAGGATCTTCCTGGTGAAGAGGGCCCGGTGGATCTGACCCTGTTTTCCGCAAGTGAAAATTTCGGAGACAGGGCCTGTGCGGTATTCCTTTCAGGCGATGACATACAGGGCATAACCGGGTCAAAGGAGATTCTGCGCAATGGAGGTTCCGTACTGATTCAGCAGCCGGCCACGTGCCTTTCTCCTGACGTGCCGTGTCGTTTGCTGGCAGAGCTTGACGGCGTTGGTGGCAAAGAGGTATCAGTACATCAAATAGCATCCATCATTTCTGGAAAAAAATAAATTTTTCATGTTATGGACTTTACAATTACTGACTCCACAATCCTTGATGCCCTTATGACCGAAACTCCTGCCAAGGCGTTCAACGGCTGGATGGAGGGGATAGATCTTCCTGATATTGTTCAGCTCATGTGCCTGAGCGGGGGGGATTTTGAGCTTATGGTTCGTTCAGGCGAGAGGGAGGGAGTCATATATTTTTCAGGTGGAGAGGTGCGGCATGCAGTAACAGGGCTCAATGGCTACGAATATACAGGTGAGGAGGCATTTTTCAGGCTTATGTCCTGGCCTGCCGGTTTTTTCTGCATCAAGCCTGGCACTGCGGCAGAAATCACCGTGGATATCCCCTGGAATTTTCTCCTCATTGAGGCATTAAGGCGTGCCGACGAAAGCAAAGTCAGTGATGAACCGGGTAAACGTGAAGATAAAAAGAAAAAGACCAGCATTTTCGTGGTTGACGACTCTAACCTGGTGAAGAAGGCATTAAAGCAGATAATAGCCGAGGAGCTTGGAGGTGAAATTGCCGGAGAGGCAACCAATGGCAAGGAAGCTCTTGAATTTCTTCAAAACAACAGTCCTGATCTCATAACCCTTGATATCAATATGCCGGTAATGGGAGGGGATCTGGCCCTCAAGCATATCATGGTGCGTTCCCCGTGTCCGGTAGTGCTCTTCAGCGGTATCAACAGGGAGAGTTTTTCTAGGGTAATGGATTATTTCAGCCTCGGTGCCGTTGATTTCATAGTCAAGCCGGGCGTGAATCAGTCGTGGAAAACGGTGAAGCAGAGGCTTGGGCGTCTTATGTCCGTGGCAGACCGTCTCAATCTTTCAAATATTAGACGGGCAAGGCCGCCAAGGCAAGTCAAGACAAGCATGTCTCTGGGGTTGCCGGCGACACGCCTGCTGCTGATACTAGGTGGCATTGGCGGCATGCTGGAGATTCAGAAGGTGCTGCCATGGATTCCCCCTGACGAGCATACAGCAATACTTCTGTGTCAGGAGATGGGAGAAGAACTGATTGATTATTTTGCTGATTATATGAACAGTATCACTCCGGTAGCAGTCATGAGGCTTAGTCATGGTGCTCCTCTTCTCAGCCGCCAGTGCTGGATAGCCGGGTGGGGTACCCCGTTAGGGGTGATATCTGATAATAACGGTGCCGCGGTTGCCGCAGCGGACGATGCCGAGAGCGGTTTTGATCCTGTTGTGCTTGTTGAGTCAGCGGCTCATGCATTTGGAACTGGCCTTCAGGTTGTGGTCCTGAGCGGAGCCGTTGATTCGGTTGGGGATGCGCTTTCCTCCGCATCCCGCAAGGGCGCTCGCATAATCGTACAGGAGCCGGCCTCATGCCTTTTTCCTGGAAGGGGCGCTGAACTAAAAGAAAAACATCCTGAATTTATATATGCTGAACCTGAGAAAATACCAGGCATTCTCGTGGGTTGAGAGATGATAACAGAACAGGAGCAGGAGACTGTTGCGCCTGCATGGGTCAGGAGGTGGCGCTGTGGCCACTGTATTGATTGTTGATGATTCAAGCTTCATGAGGAAGCGTATAGCAGAGGTAGTCGAGGAGGCCGGCCATGAGGTTGTCGCCCTGGCCGAGGATGGTGAAGCAGGTTTTGATGCCTACAGAAAATATAAGCCTGAAATTGTTATTATGGATATTACAATGCGGGGAACCGATGGTATAAGAGGTGTTGAATTGATTAAGGTGTTCGATCCGCATGCCAATATAATTTTCATGACTATGGTTCAGGATGAAAAGGTTATAGAAAGGGCCAGGGAGCTTGGCGCCGTAGGGTTTCTGGGCAAGAATGAGCATGGCCGCCTGGTGGAGCTCATAGGTGAAGTGGTCGGTCAGGAGGTTGTATGAGTAACATGGATCAGGAATTTTGGCAGGATTTCGTTGTAGAGGCCGAGGAAAATATCCAGGAGCTTGAACCAAACCTCCTGCTTCTTGAGGAGGATCCATCAAATGCTTCCCTTATAAATGACTGCTTCAGAAATATGCACAGTATCAAGGGGGCAGCCAACTACATGGGGCTGAAGAACATAGCTACCCTTGCCCACAGGATGGAGACCCTTTTCGGAAAGGTGCGGGATGGCGAGCTGAAAATTGATGAAAATGTGATGAATGTCCTTCTTGACGGCATTGACAGGGTAAAACTGCTTGTCAAGGAGGTGGCCGAAGCCCACAAGGAAACCAGCAGCATCGATGACATCCTTGCCTCAATAGAGGCAATCCTTTCAGGTGAGAGTGTGCAGGCTGATTCACCTGCTGTTGATGATTTCTCTGAAAGTGCAGTGGTCCCTGAAGATTTCCAGCTTGAAACAGATGATGATGATGCTGAATTGATGGCCATTTTTGTTGAAGAGATGGCAAGAGAGCTTGAACAGCTGGATGAGCTGCATGAGCAGGCTCCCGTGGAGCGCGAAGTGGTTGCGGATATTGTCAGAAGCATGGTCAGGGTCATCAATTACATAGGCAGGGATGAACTGCTCGAGGCGCTGGAAAAAAGGACAGGTGAACTTCTTGACGGTTCCGGAAGCAGTGAGTTGATGGATGCAGAGGAACTGAGTGAACTTTCAGTATCTCTCAAAAAACTTTTTTCCGGGCATTTGGGAATGGAGTTTCCCGAGACTGAATCAGGAGATCGGGAGGAGGAAGAGCAGGGGCTGGTCATGGGGGAGACTGATCAGGAGCTCTACCAGATATTTCTCGAGTTTGTCCAGGAGGAGGGGCGTCCTCTTGCATCGATTCCTGATCATCCTGACAGTGAATGGCTTGAAGCATGCCGCAAGGCGATAGAGAGGCTTTCGGCATCTGCAAATTACATGGACTATCAAGATGTGGTGGCCCTGTTCGAGGAGTGGAATGAACGGCTTGTTGAGGCCCTGTCAACGGTCACGGAACAAAAGCCGTTTGACGGTGAACCGCTAAGGCGGCTCTGGGCGCGTTTCTGTGCAATGCTACCTGGTCTTGAGCAGTATGCAAGCCAGTGGGAGAAAGAGCATGCCGACGGTTCTTCAACCGTGGAGCCGTCCGGGGAAGGTGAGAGCCAGGATGGAGAGTGGCTCGATGCGCTTCAGGGCATGGAGGATATGTTTGAGGGCGTCATCCCCGAGACAGTAGAAGATGCAGGTGAACCGGACGGTGCAATCGAGGCAGAAGAAGAAATAAAAGAAGAGGACGGCGAGGAGGATCAGTTTGAAGGGCTTGGTTCAGCTCTTGATGAATTGTTTGCCGATGTTGAGCAGCCCGAGACTGAGCCGCCCTCATCGTCACCTCCGGAAGAGGCTGAACAGCAGGTCGAGGAGAAAACTGCTGCGGCTGGTGAGGGAAGCGGTGCAGCCGTTCCGCCCCCGTTTTCTCC
Source organism: Deltaproteobacteria bacterium (assembly GCA_027025395.1). GTDB lineage: Bacteria > Desulfobacterota > Dissulfuribacteria > Dissulfuribacterales > QOAL01 > S144-17. The sequence goes on from JALVQQ010000018.1 coordinate 23,108, forward strand.
TGTTCCGCCAACAGTCCCACCGGCCAAATCTCCTGGAACCGAGGAGACCGCTTCTGATTCAAAACTGGTCAGGGTAGATCTTGCCAAGGTTGAGAGACTTCTTGAGGATGTAGGTGAACTGGTGGTGCTGCGTGCGACCATGCTTCAGATAGCGGATGATATGAAGGAGCTGTACAATTCGTGGATTGACGAAAGAAAATTTTCCGCCACAGAGCTCAAGCCTCTCAAGCAGATCATGATCAGGACATCGGAGCAGACGGCCACACTTGAGAAGGTGGTGCACCAGCTCCAGGACGGTGTCATGAGGATGCGCATGCTTCCGGTGGGAACGCTCTTTAACAGGTATCCCCGCCTGGTCAGGGATCTGTCCCGAAAACTTGGCAAAAAGCTGGAATTGCAGGTGTTCGGCGAAGGGACCGCTCTGGACAAGCGTGTTATCGAACATATTACCGATCCGTTGCAGCATATAATCAGAAACGCCATCGATCATGGTATCGAACCCCCTGAGGTACGGGAGAAACAGGGAAAATCCGCGGCAGGAACCATTACTCTCAATGCAGGCCAGGAGGGGAATTTCGTTGTGATTACCATATCCGATGACGGTCGCGGTCTTGACCGTGAAGCCATAATCCAGAAGGCTGTGGCAAACGGCATCGTCAGCGGTGAGACTGCCCGGACCATGAGTGACGAGAGGGTATGGAACATGATATTCCTGCCTGGTATATCCACGGCATCGCGTGTGTCCGACACCTCGGGGCGCGGTGTGGGCATGGACGTGGTAAAGAGCAATATCGAAAGACTGGGCGGACAGATTTACATTACATCCTCACCTGGCAGAGGCACTTCAATCACATTGCGCATTCCTCTCACCCTTGCGATTATACAGGCCCTGCTTGTACGGGTAGGGGAGCAGAACATGGCGGTTCCCCTGTCCGCAGTGCAGGAGACATTCAGGATATATTCGGATGAGATCAGCTCTATTGAAGGTTTCGAGATGATTTCACTTCGTCAGGAGACATTGCCGCTCATACGCCTGGGACAGATCTTCAGAGGCACCGGCGCAGATCCAAATCCTGAAAAGCTTTTTGTGGTGCGTGTGAAGATGCAGGATATGGAAGCAGGCCTTGCTGTGGACAGGTTCCTGGGGCAGCAGGAGGTAGTTATAAAGCCTTTGGCGGAATATATGACTGATGAGCCGGGAATTTCCGGGGCCACAATACTCGGTGACGGTACTATTGCCCTGATACTGGATATTCCATCAGTGCTGGACCGCGCCAGGAATTTCACATTAAAGCGTCAGCAGCTCATGGAGCAGGCTGTGCTGGGCATTGGTGAAAAACAGACCCCGCCGACACTTCATTGATCAAAGTCAGGGTTGAGCATTTCAAATGGCGGAAAGCATTTTCAGTATATATTCCTGAATGCGAACAGTTGCTCAAATCAGGGCAGGTTCGGAACAAGGCATGTATACCTTTCGCAGACAGTATCAACGCGTATTGAGCAAGACATAGCTGAAAGATTCTGAGGGGGGCGGGGTTTTGATTTTGGGAAACCATGAAAAGACTTGCTTCCGGTCAGCAGAGGTGCTCATTACCCGGTTGAGTCTTATTCTGTCATAATGAAGATTGCTGACGCCTTTTATCTGCCCTGCATTCTCTGAAGCGCGGAGAGCACCACAAGCCGCCTTATCTGGGCGATTTTCTTCAAAAGTTTTCCATTTATCTCCCGTGAAGGGGTGAAGTCCAGCAGAAAGCATCCCAGTGCCAGGTTCCTGATCCTGACGGGGCTGGCGCATACCGCATTGGCGTCCATGGAGCCTTCCTTCAGACATTCAGGGGCAATCAGATGATGCCATGTGCCCATGACTTCCGAATCCTTTTGAAAGGCGGCATTAAGCGGAGGCCGTTCAAGGGGATTGCTGCCCTGAAAGTGTTTCCTGATTATTCCAGCATGCTTGCCAAGGGCGTAACGCACCATGAGGTTCTTCCTGTCAGGGGTGAAGAGACACAGTGCTATGTTAGCTGGATCTATGCCGCGTCTTAATACCTCTACGGCAAGCAGGAGCACCTGGTCTATGGAGAGCCTGTTTTCAAGAATGGCCCCGGTAATCTGATTGAGTAGGTCAAGAAAGAGTTCATCCCGGTCATACGGTTGTGTTGCAGGCGGGTCTTCCAGGGCAGGCCCAGGCGCCTGCACAGTCCTGTCTGCATGTTCACCATGTACGGGCAGGCTTAACAGATTGTCGATGTGAATGTTTTTGAGAAGGGCGGAAAAGGCCGGCGACTTGTCTGCCGCCCTGGATATGGCTTCCTTGAGCGCCTTGAGAAGCTGTTCTTTTTCCAGGCCGAAATCCGACTTGAATCTTTTGACGATTTTTGAAAAAGCCAGCTGATTATTTTTCCCCATAACAAGGGAACTCAGTCTGGATGCCGCCTGCACTAGGTTGAGATCCCGGGCCGGAACGCTGCCTGAAAACTGCCTGCAGCATGTCATAAAGCCCGCAAGGCGGGGAGGAATACTCCATCTTTCAGCAAGGGCGTAACCAACGGATCTCAAAAAATGCCTGGCCAGCTGCCGCCTGGTTTTGTCTCCATGCCGCTCCATGGAGACAATTTTTTCATACAGCTCTGAATCCTGGAGCACAGTCACAATGCGCGCCAGAGGGCGGTACAGGGAAGCAACAAACAGGCCCTCAGGCGCCTGCCCCCCGGTCTGCTCTTCCGCGGCCTGGGCGAGATGGGCAGTTAAAAACGCCTGGGTCATAACATGGACGGCTGTCCTGCTGCTGTCCGGGGAGAGCAGGTCGAGGATGGCCATGTCCATGGCGATGCTTTTCACCGTATCAAATCCAAGAAGAATGACAGCCTGGGTTACGGTTGTCACCTCGCGGTTCAGGCGGCGGTAATATGAAGAGTTCACCACCTGAAGGACCCTGTTTATCAGCCCGTAATCTTCAAGGATAATCTCGGCAAGTTCCTGCATGGAGCCGTCAGATTCCGCATTAAGCGCTGAGAGCCGCCTTAATGTGGATGACATGCAGGGTATCTCTCCCTGATGGTCATCAAGCAGCCTGGGAATCAGTGCATCAAGATCCTTGCGGGTAAGTTCCTTCATGGGCTTTGCGGATACCCCTGCGGTTCAGGTGATTTTGTTTGCCTGCAGGCGCAAAGCTGCCTTTCGCCACGTCTAACCTGGGCGTAATGGCCCAAAATAACGGAATGGTCAAAGGCGATATCCTGCGGCAGAGACTCTATGCCGAATATGGCCACATCCACCGCATCGTCTCCGGCGGCAGGAGTTCCCCTGGCCGTGGCCACAAAGACCGTGCTTATGGTATGCTGGCGGCTGTCACGGCGCGGGTCGGAATAGACGCCAAGTATGCCTTTCAGGGTTACCGCAAGCCCGGTTTCCTCTTTTGCCTCGCGCAGCGCCGCATCTTCAGCGCTCTCTCCGTAATCGACAAAGCCGCCGGGAATAGCCCAGCCGAAAGGGGGATTTTCCCTCTGGATCAATACGATGCCAGGGGCACCCGGGCTTTCCGTCTCTATTATTATGTCCACGGTAGGCGCCGGGTTTGCATAAACTTCAATGCTGCACCCGCAGTCAGGACAGGTAATGGTTCTGTAGGTGCTCATGCCTTTCTGCCGTGAAACCTGGACAGTATGGCGACAAGTTCGTGGTGCAGCGGCCCGTTTGATGCAAGAATTTCTTTTTCAAAAGGCGTATAGGCTCCA
>JALVQQ010000018.1:26851-52216 GCA_027025395.1 Deltaproteobacteria bacterium
CACCTCTGAAATCTGTGACACTTCCTCCGCTTTCAGTCACTAGGAGCTGCCCCGCGGCGGTGTCCCACGGCTTGAGACCTGCCTCCCAGAATCCGTCCACGCGTCCGGCGGCAAGCCAGGCGAGGTCAAGTGCCGCCGCTCCTGCCCTTCTTATGCCCTGGGCCTTTACTATTACTGCCGCAAGGGCCTCCATGACCCACTGCGATTCTTCCCTTATTGTGTAGGGAAAGCCGGTGGCCATGAGTCCTCTTGAAAGCTGGTCCGTTGTAGTGGTGTTTATGGAGTTGCCATTAAGCCAGGCGCCCTCTCCCCTTACTGCCGCAAAAATTTCATTCAGCACCGGGCAGAATACCACCCCGGCGGCAGGCCCTGGCTCCCTGTCGCTGCTTCCAAGGAAGTAACAGACGGACACGCAGAAAAACGGGAAACCGTGCGCATAGTTGGTGGTGCCGTCAAGCGGGTCGATAATCCATGTGGGTTCACTTGGCATTGATATGTTTTGCGCTGACTCTTCAGCCATGATGGAGGCACGGCTCCTGGATGCTATGACCTCTTTTATCGCATTTTCAGACGCCACATCAGCCTCGGTGACAAGGTCTATTGCCCCTTTGTACCTGATGTCATGGGGGGCCTTGTAGAGTTTCATGAGAAGGCCGCCGCCTGCCTTGGCAGCCATTATTGCAGTCTCGAGTGCCGAATCATGGGCATCAAGCGCTGTGTCAGGATAGGTGTTGTTCATCTGTTTTGAAAAATTCTGCTTGTCCAAGTCAGGATGTTCTCTTTTCAGTTAATGAAAACAGGACGGTATTTTTCTATATTCTCCACGGCCCTGCCTGCTCCGCTGATTACCGTAGTCAGCGGATCGGGAACAAGGCGGAATTTCATGCGGCATTCCCTGCTCAGGTATGATTCCATGCCACGCAGAAGGGCCCCGCCGCCTGTAAGAGTGATGCCTTGTTTCGCTATATGATGCATTGTGTCAAGATCAAGCTGCCTTGTTATGTTTGTTATCATTGCAACTATTTCATCAAGAATTGATTCGAAGCAGCTTGACATATCACCGGATGTTATTCTGAATGTGGCCGGCATGCCGGAGACGGCATCCTTGCCCGTGATGTCAACCGATATGCCTTCCCCCTCAAAACCGGGCGCCGCGCCTGCATCCCACTTGAGGCGTTCTGCCGCCATCTCACCGATTACCAGCGAATGTTCTTTCCTGACATACCTTGCGACTGCCTGCGTAAACTCATCTCCTGCCGCTCTCAGGGTTTCACTTGCGACGTAGGCCATGTCTTGTATTACCGCGGCCTCCGTGGTGCCTCCCCCTATATCCACCACCATGGATGGAGGGGACGAGGCGGCAAGCAGCCCTGCGCCTGCGGCGGCAGCCATGGTTTCTTCCATAAGCCATACCTTTTTGATGCCTGCTTCCCTTACGGCGTCAAGCACGGTGCGCTGTTCGGTCCTGGTGATATTCGAGGGCACACAAACCACTATGGCCGGGGCAAAAATACCCGAGAAATCCCGAACCCTTGCAAGTATGGCCTTGAGATAGAGAGTGACGGCCTCGAAATCACTGATTACGCCACGGGCCATTGGCCTCAGGGCAGTAATGCCCTCAGGAGTCCTGCCAAGATAGGGGCAGGCCCTGTGGCCGATGTCAAGAATGTGCCCGGAACCGGACAGGGCGATGGTGGTCGGCTCATTAAATACGATTCCCTCTCCTTCAACATAGATGAGGGTATTGGCAGTGCCCAGGTCTATGCCAGCGTTACTGCGGAAAAATTTTCTGATTTTTCTGAAAGTCACCTGTCAAGAACCTTTGATATTCGTCATGCCATCCGGGCCGGCATGCAGGGCAAGTACGTTTCCCACCATCTCCGGGAGGTCGTCAGGCCAGAATGAAGCGTTTGCATCACCGGTAAACATGACCAGTCTGTCCCTCATGCCGCCCTTGAGAACAATTCCCAATAGCACGCTGCCACGGCACAGAATCTCCGTGTCTGCCAAAAGGCAGCTTTTGCGGCTGTCTCCCCTGAATCCCCTTATAAGGAGGTTGATGCCTTTTCTGAAGAACCACCCTGCATAACCTTGGTCTATATCATACTCACAGCCGTCCCACCTGGAGCTGTCCCTTCCTCCGCGCCATACGGTTTCAACCCTGTATTTTTTCGTCTTGTGCGGCCAGGTTGCAACAAGCACTGTATCAAGCCCCAGGAGTTTGGCCGTTCTGACGGCGGCCTGGTCAAGGCCTAGTCCAGGCGCGAGAAGGTCATGGTTGAAATTGCGGTAAAATGTCAGCAGGTGCAGTTCCTTTTCGGCCTGCCAGATATTCCAGGCCACCAGGGCGAAATCATCCAGCAACTTCTGTTTTTTTTCAGGAAATGCATGACGGTTTCGGCTGTCAACCATCAGGACTCCGCGTCCGTCAGGCAGCGGAGCCGCAAGCAGGGCCCTGATCCGCACATCCCTGGCATAAACGCCAAGGGTACGGGTGTCCCGCTGAAAGCTGGTTACATGAATCCGCCTCTGTTCCCGTGCCACCCATCCAAGAAGCCCTTCACCAGGTCTTATGACACAGCCTGAAACGAACTGCCTGCTCAGGCTCTCTTTTGCCGCAAGTTGCAGTTCCCCTCCCTTTTCGGCCTGGATGAAGAGCGCGGCGGTATGGGCATCGTAAACATTCGCCACCATCCTGACATGATGTTCAAGAGAAGAGTTTCCGTATGGAGTTTCCATATGGCGGCTCAAGCACTCCCTTTTCGGTTACAATGGCTGTGACAAGTTCGGCAGGAGTCACGTCAAAGACAAGATTTACAGTTTTTACACCATGTGCGGCAACGCGCCGGCCAGCCACGGTTACTATCTCCTGGCCGTCCCTCTCCTCGATGGCGATATTGCTGCCCGAAGGGGTGTCCGGGTCTATGGTGGAAACAGGCGCCGCGACTATGAAGGGTATGTTATGTCTCCGTGCAAGGACGGCCACCTGGTAGGTTCCTATCTTGTTTGCCACATCACCGTTTGCGGCTATGAGGTCAGAGCCTGTCACCACGGCCCTTATCCGTCCCATCTTCATAAGAAGCCCGGCGGCGTTGTCAACTATAAGTGTCACATCAAGGCCGTCCTGAATGAGTTCCCAGGCCGTGAGGCGTGCTCCCTGAAACCAGGGACGGGTTTCATCTGCAAATACCTCAATATTTCTGCCTGATGCCGCGGCGGCCCTTATAACCCCCAGGGCTGTTCCATATCCGCCTGTGGCCAGGGCGCCGGCGTTGCAGTGGGTCAGGACGCCCCCTTCAGGGGGAAGCAGCCTGCTGCCCATGCGTCCCATTTCGATGTTTCCCCTGATATCCTCCTCCCAGATTGCCATTGCCTCCTCTTCGAGCATATCGGCAATTTCCCGTGCAGACGCGCCGGTGCCCGCAGCAACAGACGCAACCCGTGACAGGCGCTGAACCGCCCATTTGAGATTCACGGCCGTGGGCCTTGCCTGCGCCATGTATGCCGCCTCCCTGTCCCATTGCTCCAGAAACTCATTCCCCCTGAGCGCCCCGGCCTGCCTTGCAGCCAGCACCATGCCGAATGCCGCGGCAATGCCTATTGCCGGTGCCCCGCGAACCACCATGGCTGTTATGGCATCGGCCACGCTCCTGGGATCGGAATATTCAATCCACTTTTCCTCCAGGGGCAGCAGGCGCTGATCCAGAAGTGAAAAGATTCCGTTTTCCCATCTCATGGGAATTACCACCGAACCTGCCGAGGCGGCGATCTCCCTTATTATGCTGTCATTCAAAACCCTGTCTCCCTGGCTGTGGTGCTTCAGTCCTCAAGCGCCTTTCTGAAAATTTCGTTAACCTTTTTGGGATTTGCCTTTCCCCTGGTTTCACGCATTACCTGTCCGATCAGGAAGCTGAGCACCTTTTTCTTCCCTCCCCTGTAGAGCTCAACCTCCCTGGGATTTGCCTCCATTACCCTGGCAACCACGGCCTCGAGTTCCGATTCGTCGCTTACCTGGGCAAGGCCCTTTTCCCTGACAATTACAGACGGGTCACTGCCTGATTCAAAACAGTCTTTCAGCACATCCTTTCCCATCTGGGCGCTGATGGTCCCCTTGTCCACAAGTTCAAGCAGGGTGGCAAGGTAGGCGGGCGTTACCCGGCAGTCCTCGATTGTGCCATCAACCTGTTTGAGCAACTTCATGAGCTCGGTCATTATCCAGTTTGAGACGGTTTTCGGGTTGTTGAAAAGCCTTACGCACTCTTCGAAGAAGTCTGCTGTTTCCCTTGAAACCGTCAGGATGCCTGCGTCGTAGTCCGGAAGGTTGTACTGTGCGGAAAATCTCTTCCGTTTTTCATCAGGAAGTTCCGGAAGGCCCTGCCTTATATCCTCCTTCCACTGGTCGCTTATCTCAACGGGCAGAAGGTCCGGGTCCGGGAAGTAACGGTAGTCGTGCGCCTCCTCCTTGCCGCGCATGGAGTGGGTAACACCCTTGCCCGCGTCCCACAGCCTTGTCTCCTGCACTATCTCCTGTCCGTCCAGCAGAAGCGCGGTCTGGCGGCGTATTTCGTACTCAAGCGCCTTCTGTACATTCCTGAATGAATTCATGTTCTTAAGTTCTGCCTTGGTGCCGAACTTCTCTGTTCCCCTTGGACGCAGCGAGATATTTGCATCACACCTGAGGCTTCCCTCCTCCATGTTTCCGTCGCTTATGCCGAGGTAGCGCACCAGCTGTCTTATCTTCCTGATATATGCCGCCGCCTCCTCCGGGGTCCTGATGTCCGGTTCACTTACAATTTCTATGAGAGGCGTCCCGGTCCGGTTAAGGTCAACATAGCTGACCGGACGGCTCTCATCGTGGATAAGTTTCCCTGCATCGTCCTCTATGTGGATACGGGTTATGCCTATTCGTCTTGTATTTCCTTCAACCTCTATGTCAACCCATCCGTGTTCCACCAGGGGAAGTTCGTACTGTGATATCTGGTAACCCTTTGGCAGGTCGGGATAAAAGTAGTGTTTACGGGCAAGCTGGCTGAATCGCGGAATTTCGCAGTTGGTTGCCATGCCCATTTTCAGTGCATATTCAACCACCTTTCTGTTCAGTACCGGCAGCACTCCGGGCATGCCAAGACAGACAGGGCAGGTCTGGGTGTTGGGAGAAGAGCCGAACCTGTTGACGCACGAACAGAATATCTTGCTCTCGGTCTTGAGCTGTACGTGTACCTCAAGTCCGATTACCGCCTCGAAATCCATAAGAAGAAACTCCTGTATAAACTTTCAGTTGCACCATGAATTCTGTGCAACGCCTCCTGCCGTGAAGAGTACAGCAGAAGCCCGCTGTATTTTCACGGTATTTTTTAATTGTTGCGGCCGGAAACTAACACGGCGTATCGCCGTGGGCAATTGTATCATCAAGCCAGCGCCGGGCATGGGCGAAAATTTCGGCCTTCTGTTCAAATTCCGGCAGATGCGCTGCCAGTGCGGGTATGAATCCCCGCTCCCTTACAATTTCCAGGGAACGCATGAAGTTGATGTCAAAAATCCAGGCAAGGCGCGCAAGGGCAAGATCATTCCTGTTATGCACATCTGACAGGTCAACGACATTGCAGCCCATGATGGCCGATGCCACAGCCCTTGTGATGCCCGGTGTGTCCGGCATGCCAAGCTCAAGGGTATCGTCGTCCGCCCCCTTGTGGCCTGAGCGGTAATGATTGTGGAAGACCTGCCATATATCCAGCTTGTCAGCATCCCTTAGCATAAGCACCAGCATGGCCTCCCTGAAATCCCTGGCAGGAGGCACCTGTTTCATGTTGTGACGTCTGATCGCGGCAACCACCACCCTGCAATCCGCTTCAGACAGGTCGGAGATAAAGCCTTCCTCCAGCACTGTTTCAGCACTGAGCAGCGCATGATTTACAGAGATACGGTCAACAAATGTGCCAAAACGCCTCAACTGCTCGAAACGGCCAATGTCGTGAAACAGGCCTGCAATCTCGGCAAGCATCAGCATGTGCGGGTCAAGGCCTGCGGCCATGCCGAGTTCTTTCATCAGGGACCTGACCCGCTGGGAATGCGCGGCCTTGAGCGCGGCCATTGCCCGCATCTGCCCGGGAAGCAGCTCCTTGAGATACCGTTTGACATAGCTGCCGAAAAGTGTGTGGTATGCGGCTAGCCTGGAGGCCATGTCATGCCGCGGCCTCCTATTACATGCAGATGGATATGATACACCTCCTGGCCGCCGTCCCGGTTGCAGTTCATCACGGTGCGGTAACCCTTTTCGGCAATGCCTTCCTGCCGGGCAACCCTGGCGGCGGCCAGGTAGAGTTTCCCAATCAGCTCGGCATGATGCTCTTCGAGGTCATTTATGGTTGCTATGTGTTCCCTGGGTATGACAAGAACATGTGTGGGCCCCTGGGGGTTGATATCCCTGAAGGCCAGGACTGAATCATCTTCATAAATTATGTCCGGCTTCAGCTCTCCGGAGACCATTTTGCAGAAAAGGCAGTCAGACATGGCGTCCCTCCATTCTCATTTTTTATTTGGCGGCCCTGCGCCGGTTCGGCGCGGCATGCACGGCCATGATTTACAAAAGCTCCCTGTTGCCTGAACCGTCTCTATTCTTCCATTTATATCATGAAAATACAAGGAGCAAACCGGCGGCAAGGAGCAAAATCAGCAGTATTTTTATGTAGCTTGCCTGGGAGATGCGGCTGTAAAGCGCGCTGCCGAGCCAGGTGCCGGCAAGGACAGGCAGTGCCGAGGCGGCAAAAAGCTTCAGCACTGCTGATGTGGTGAAGCCCGCGGCAATGTGCGCCGGAATGGTGAGAAGGCTGGTAAGCAAAAAGAAAGCTGACAGCGTGGCCTTCATCCTGTGCCTGCCCCAGCCGTGAAGCGTGCAGTAGATGATTGCCGGAGGCCCTCCGGTGCTGAGCGCGGCCCCGAGGGTGCCTGAGGCAAAGCCCGCAATTATCCCCCACGGCCTTGCAATATTTACCCGTGGTATCCTGATGAACAGGGCATAGGCGGAATATGCGGCAAGAACGCCTCCCAGCAGTTTCCGCATAATTACATCGCTGCATGAACCGAGAAGATGGATGCCTGCCGCAATGCCGGGAATGCAGCCGAGTGTAAGGAGCCCTGTCTGCTGCCAGTCAACATGCTTTCTTAACCTTATGGTGAGGTCGGTTGTGATTATGAGTCCCATGAGGATACACAGCGGGGTTGCGGTCCTTGCGGGCAGAAAGGTTATGAGCAGGGGCATTGCCACCAGGGCCGAGCCGAATCCGCTGGTTCCCTGGACAAATGACGCAAACAGGCATACGCTTGCCGCAAGAATGTACTGGTTCAGTCCTGGTTCCATGTTTCAGAAAGGTCCCGCCGGGTTTGCCCGTGACGGGTGCGTTCAAATCGGGTAATGCGTTGCAGAATTTACTTGAAATACCATATTAAACATCTTATCTCTATGCATGCCATAGGGTTGTATGTGCGTGGCGTATGGCCACGCCGTTAAAGAGTGGAGAAAATTCAATCACATAAAAGCCGGCAGCTGGGCGCTTGGGCCTTGTTTAAGACATGCCCGGCAGCTGGCGGTCCGGATACAGGAGACAGATATGGGCCTTATACAGGATCTTTTTGGCAAGTCGCCCTTTGGGCCACTGGTGGAACATACCAAGAAAGTACACGAGTGCATTGAAAAGATTGATCCGCTAATGGAGGCGGTCATAAATGAAAATTTTGACGAGCTTGAAAAGATTCAGAACCGTGTTTCAAAGCTCGAATACGAGGCCGACCGCCTCAAGCATGCCATCCGCGTGCAGCTTCCACGCCGCTATTTTCTGCCGGTTGAACGCATAGAGCTGGATAATTTCCTCAACAGGCAGGACAAGATAGCTGATTATGTCGAAGATTTTTCAATCATTCTCACCATAAGGAAGACAAAGGTTCATCCTGAACTCCAGGACAGTTTCCGTGAGTTTGTCAACCAGGTGCTTCAGGTCACCGGAACATTGCTTACAGCTGCCGTTGAGCTTGAAAACCTTGCCGAGGTATCGTTCGGCGGCGCCGAGGCCATGCGGGTGCTGGAATACCTGGAGGGCATAGGCGAGGAGGAGTGGAAGGCGGACCGGCTGGCGCGTCAGCTGAGCAAGCGCATTTACAACCTTGAAAGTGAGCTCGATCCAATCACCATCATGTTTTACGAGAAGATGCTGCTTGCATTGAGCGCCATCGCCAACGAGGCTGAAAATGCCGGTGATATGCTGAGAACCATGATTGTACGATAGCCGCGGGGCTTGGGAGAACATCAGAAAGGGCTGCAGGCGGTTCAGGTGATATGGATATTACAATAGTTATAGGTCTGGCGGCGATTCTTGGCCTCTACATGGCCTGGAATATCGGGGCAAACGACGTAGCCAACTCAATGGCGGATGCGGTTGGCTCAAGGGCGCTAACAATCAGGCAGGCGGTGATACTGGCGGGAATCTGCGAGTTTGCAGGCGCGGTGCTGGTAGGCGCCCATGTTACGGATACCGTAAGAAAGGGAATAGTTGATCCTTCAATAATCGCGGCTCTGCCTGATGTTTCGCCAGTGGATGCGGCAGCCATAATGATTATAGGCATGACCGTATCCCTTTTGTCCGCAGCCATATGGCTCAACTACTCCTCATGGGCCGGCATGCCGGTATCAACCACGCACTCCATAGTCGGCGCGGTTGCCGGTTTCGGTATCATCGCCGCAGGCCATGACGCCGTGAACTGGGGCAAGATGGGGCAGGTTGTAGCCAGCTGGTTTGTTTCGCCGGTGGCAGGCGGGGCAATGGCCTTTGTGCTGTTCAAGTTTATCTCCCGCGCCATACTGGGGCAGCGCAGGCCGGTCAGGGCGGCGAGAAAATACGTTCCCTATATAGTCTTCCTGGTGTTCGCCGTGGTGACTCTCGCCACCATTTACAAGGGCCTCAAGCATGTAATCGGGGGGCTCGAATGGATGCAGGGAGGCATGTCGTTTGTCATTGCCTTTGCGCTCAGCACCCTGGGCGCGGTTATCTCCCGCAAGCTTGTAAACAACTATCTTGAGGGAAAGGATGATTTGAAGATTTCCCAGCAGCTTGAGGAGGTCGAGAAGGTATTTACCCCCCTTGTAATTATCAGCTCCTGCTCAGTGGCCTTTGCTCACGGCGCCAACGACGTCGCAAATGCAGTGGGGCCGCTTGCGGCAATTGTAAATATCGCACAGACCGGAAATGTGGCCATGAAGGTGGGAGTCCCGTTCTGGGTGCTGGCGCTCGGCGGCACGGGTATTGTGATCGGGCTTGCCACATACGGCTACAGGGTAATGGCGACCGTGGGCACCAAGATTACAGAGATAACTCCTTCAAGGGGAGTGGCCGCGGATATAGCCGCAACTACAGTGGTGCTTGTATGCACCAGGATGAAGCTCCCGATTTCAACAACCCATACGCTTGTAGGAGCAATCCTGGGCATTGGCCTGGCCAGGGGGCTTGGCGGCGTTAACCGGGATATCACGAGGAAAATATTCGGATCATGGTTCATAACGGTTCCGGCCGCGGCCCTGCTTTCAATGTTCCTGTTCTATCTCGGCGAAAAATTTATGTTCGATACGGTAAAGAGCTTTATCTCGCAGTGAATCCTTGCGGTTTGCGGCCAGGTTGCAGGTGCGCCTTGAAGCGCAAAGGTTACTGCCCCCCTGGGGGCTTTATTGCGCCCGGCAAGCGTCGGCCCGGCGGCCTGGTGGCCCGTCAGTGAATGGTAACTGTTTCTGGGCGCTCGCAGCCGGTGAACATTAAAACGCCGGGCAGAATCCGGGCTGGTGCAGGCATGCAAGAGAGGCATTGCTCCACAAAACGTGCAGAGCCGTCAATAATCGAATGGTGCAGTTCCATGCTCTGCCAGGAAGCCTCTGTCCCAATGGATGTACTGAGTCGGATCGGCGCAGGTTTCATGACGTGACAAAACCGGGAATTGCCGTGATTTTTCTGACAGCAATCCCTGTCACTGTCACTTGAGCATCATTTTGACATTCCGGTCTTCCCTGAAGATTTCAAATTCCTCCTTGAGCCTTACGAATTTTTCCGCAACGTTGTCAGGCCTTCCATCCTTCGCCTCCTTTTCAATAATGGAGGCGATCTCTGCAACTCTCCTGGCCCCCACACTGCCGGATGAGCCCTTGATGCTGTGGGCAACACGCATGATTTCCGCGGCGTCTCCGGCCTCAATGGCGGTCTCCAGGCTGGCCAAAAGGCCTGAACCGGTTTCCAGGAACAGTTCAAGCGCCTTTTTACCGAATCCGGGATCATTCATGGTGGCTTTAAGCAGGTATTCCCTGTCAAAGACCGGCTCATTTCGCTCTTCACCTATCTCCGCGCCGGCTGCATCCCGAGGTCCCTGCATCTCATAATCGTCTGACATGCCGCCCGGACGCCGTGGAAGCCATTTCGCAAGAATATCAATGAGTTTTTGCGGGTCTATGGGTTTTGACAAATAATCGTTCATGCCTGCATCCATACACCTTGAGACCTCTTCCTTGAACGCATGAGCAGTCAGGGCGACGATTGGTATCTGCCGGTCCAGGACCCTTGAATCAGGCTCCCTTATGGCCCTGGTGGCTGACAGACCGTCCATCACCGGCATTTGGACATCCATGAGAACCAGGTCGTACGGGATCATCTCCAGGACTTCCACCGCCTCCTTGCCGTTATTGACAACCTCTGCACGCACTCCAATCCTTCTTAAAAAGCCTGTTACCACCCTTTGATTGACAGGATTGTCCTCCACCACCAGCACCCGGCCTCTGAGTTTCAGTTCATTTCCGTCAGGCGCGGTGCCCTTTTTCTTGCGGGCAGCATCGGTCTCTTCCTTCCCGGCCCCCTTTGGCAAGTTTACGGTGAACCAGAACGTGGCCCCCTTGCCCTCCTGACTTTCCACGCCTATTTCTCCACCCATCAGCTCAGCGAGTTTTTTTGATATCGCAAGTCCGAGCCCAGTGCCCCCGAATTTTTTGGAGATGGAGAGATCCACCTGTGAGAATTTCCGGAACAGGCGGTCTGCCTTGTCCTCGGGGATTCCTATCCCGGTATCCCTGACGGAAAACTTGACAAGCGCCCTGTCTCCCAAATCCCTGAGCAGTTCAACCGTCAACCCGATCTGTCCCTTTTCGGTAAACTTGAGGGCATTGCCCGTAAGATTTATGAGGATCTGCCGCAACCTGCCAGGATCACCCTTCAGGTAACGGGGCACATCATCAGCCACGTTTACCACATATTTGATCCCCTTTTTCTCTGCCGCTATGGCAAAACCGCTGGAAAAATCCTCGATCAGGCCAGGAAGACTGAAATCAACCGAATCAAATTCCATCTTGCCCGCCTCGATCTTTGATATGTCCAGGATGTCGTTGATAAGAAACAGCAGGGCCTCGGCGCTTGAATAGGCTATCTGCAGATATTCCCGCTGCTGCTCATCCAGGCGGGTTGATTCCAGGAGAGAGAGCATCCCTATGACGCCGTTTAGCGGCGTACGTATCTCATGGCTCATGTTGGCCAGAAAAGCGCTTTTTGCCCTGTTTGCCTCTTCCGCTTTTATTTTCTGTTTTTCAAGCTCCTTCTGCAGGTGCTTCAGCTGTGTGATGTCGTTGCCGATCCCCACCACCTTCATCTCCTCCACCGGGCCGGGATTTATCGCGGTAGCCGTCAACTGGAACCACCTCTTTTCACCATCCGGCATAACCTTTTCAAACTGCTGGTAAACGGTCTCTCCCTTCATGAGGGATGGCAAAAAGATCTGGCCGATGGAGTCATACTCATCCTCAAACAATATCCTCGTGCTTTTACCTATGATTTCCTCCTTTGGAAGTCTGAGCAGCCTGGCCAGTGTGTTGTTTACAGTGAGAAATGTCCTGTTTTGAATCAGGGCAATGGCAACGCCCGCATGCTCCATTATGCCTTCCAGTTCCCTGACCTTTTGATTGAGTTTCTCTTCGAGCTTCACAAGCTCAGTGACATCGTGCTTGATGGCTATGTAGTGGGTTATTTCCCCGGTTTCATCCTGGACAGGGGCTATGGTTGAGTCTTCCCAGAAAAGCTCCCCGTCTTTCTTCCTGTTGCAAATCCGCGCGTGCCATACATGGCCTGAGCTTATGGCGCTCCACATGTTTTCGTAAAAGGCATGGTCGTGCCTGCCGGATTTAAGGAATCTCGGGTTTTGGCCGCTGGCCTCCCGGACGGAATATCCTGTTACCCTGGTAAAGGCGGGATTTACATACTGAATGGTGCCGTCGCTGTCAGTGATGATGATGCTGCTTCCACTTTGCTCTACCGCGGTTTCAAGGAGCCTGATTTTCCTGGCGTCCTTGAGGCCCTTTCTCATGTCCTGTATGAAGGCGTAACAAAAGGATATGGAGGGCTTGCCCGAGTTGTGCCTGGTGAAATCAATTATCACCGGAACCTCATGGCCACGGGCATCCACCAGGTGCGCATCAAGCTCGAAATTGTTAAGGGTATCCTCCGCAAGCCTGTTCTTGAAACGCTTCCTGTCTTCCTGGGCCAGCAGTTCGCAAAATGGCCTTCCTGTTATGGATGCGGTTTCTTCCTCGAAATCCAGCATGTCCCGGAACCTGTCATTAAATTCCTCAATGGTCAGGTCTTCGGGGCCCATGACAACAAAACCGTCCTTGTTCCCCTGCAAAATCGCCTTGTAACGGTATTGGGTTTTGCTCTTTTCCCGGCGTTCCGAAAGCAGGGCTTCGTACTGCCGCCAGAAAATGAAGATGCCGCCAATCATCGGGACAAGGGCCAGAATGAAGGCGCCGTTGGTCAGGAAGAACGCCCTTCTTAATATGCGGATCTCCAGGGGTTTGAAATCATCGGAAATGATGCTGACAACTGAAAAAACGCCGGGCAATATGGAGCAATATTCGACATGGTAGCTTTCTCCAGCGGCCTGGACGCTTATTTTGCCTTTTTCCCTGAGTTCCGACCATGTATTCTTGGGGAAGCCAAGAGTGTGAATTTCTCCTTCAAACTGCCTGTTGCCCCGGACTGTTTTGAGCCGTTCGGGATCACTCTTTTCAAAACTGTAAAAGCCTTCCCGGTACGCGTTGAAAAGGATGCCGTTTGCAGTGGCCCCCCACACTGAAACACCCTCACCGTTCAGGAATTTATTGGAGTTGAAAAGGGTGTGAGGGTCAAGCTTTGCAACAAGCACTCCACTTCTTCCCTGTTGGCCGGATATGCGCCTTGAAAGATAGAGCCCAAGCTTTCTGCTGGTCACTCCAAGGGCCACATAGGCGCCTGTTCCTTTTTCCAGCGCCTGTTTGAAATAGGGCCTGAAACCGTAATTGTTACCCTCGAACCGCTGGTTGGTGGAAAGGATGCAGTTTCCCTGGTCATCGAGCAGAAAAATGGCCAGAAGCCCCAGCTTTTTGTTTACCCTGGAGAGGTATTTCCTGATTTTATACCTGGCTTCATGGGATGTTTTCCCCGAGAGGATGTTTGAAATGTATGGATTAAAAGAGAGAAACTCCAGCTCGATCCGTTTTGCCTCGAGCCTTTCCCGGATGGCCCTTGCATTGTCCGTCAGCTGACGGTCAATCTCTTCGTGCGTGAACTCCTTGAACTGTTCATAGTTGCTGTAGGTCAACGCCATACCCATTACAAGAAGTGAGAGGGCAAAAAGCGTTATGTAAACGATGGAAAAGTTTTGGTTCATTTGTTTATTCCTGTTCAGGCAGAATTCCATGATTTCCTTCAGCGGGCACCAGTCGCATGCGGTCCCGGGATTCCAGGTAAAGTTCTTGATCAATGCCTTTTTAGGAGCAGCAGCTTGTGAATCGCCCGGCAATCTGCATGCCGGCAGCGGCACAGGGCCGTAAGAAAGCTTTAACGGCTTGGGCAGGCTTGTCATATTTTTTTAGTATTGGCGGCTTGTTCTTGATGACGTCCGTGGCCAGGGGGCTTTGGGCCTGTGTTGCCGCAACCTGGCCCGGGCGCGGACGGCTGCCGGGTGCATGCGCCGCACTGGGCCGACAGTGCTCATGCCAGCCGTGCTCCAGTGGAGGAGGGTGGCCGCTTTGCACGGAATTGTCAGGAAGCCATGAATTTTTTCAGGACGAAGATGCCGTCAGGGGTAAAATTTTCGCGCCGCGCCCTGTCCAGTATCTCTTCAGGGGCCATCCACTGCCCTGATTCCACCTCTTCTGCCTGCAGGGTCATTGCTCCATCGTAGGTGCATGACCATACGCTTCCCCACACCCTGTTGGTTTCACCGTCCTGGTAAAAGAATTCGAAGTGATGCCTGAGCGGCACGTCCCTGATGCCAAGTTCTTCCTCAAGTTCCCTGCGTGCCGATTCCTCATAGGTTTCACCCGCGAGCACTACTCCGCCCGCGGCGATGTCATGGTAACCGGGATACACATCCTTGATCATGGTCCGTTTCTGGACAAACAGCTCACCTCTGCTGTTAAAGACCAGTATGTAGGTGGCGCGGTGAACAAGTCCTCTTTGCCGCATCTCCTTCCTTGTGACGGCCGTGGTTTCATTGTTGTTCATGTCCACAATCTGTACCAGTTCCTGCTCGGGATTATACATGATTCTCCCTCTTTTTTAATGTCTTTTACGTTTGTAACAGACAAAAAGCCATGCCAGCCCCTGCCTTGCAGTTCATCCGTGCCCCGGGGACCGGTTTGCACGGTGTTTAATCCTGAAGCTGACGAGTGCCGACCAGAAAAGTATGATACTTTAACGGATATAACCCAGGCAAGAGAATGCATGCAGGCTGCCGTATTCAGCAAAGGCGGCTGTCTGTCACAGGTTGCTGCCTTTTTCAGGTTTGTGGCTGCTGAAAATACTATTTAATCATGGAAATTACCAGAGCGACAGAGAGCAAGACCCAGGGTCAGGAGACAGGGAGTGCAAGGCGTCCGGACGCGGCAGGAGAGAAGTTTGTCTCCTCCCTGTCAAAAGGCTCCGTATTCAAGGGTACGGTAAGGGGACGGCAGGCAGGCCTTGACATTATTGATGCAGGCGGCACGCTGCTCAGAACAAGGAGCGAGGTCCCCCTGCCGGAAAACGCTACTGTCAGTCTCGAGGTCACTGAAACAGGAAATCCCGTAAAAGTCAGGCTGCTTTCCGTGCTCGGACAGGGAGAAGAGGAGCGGGGCAGGGCAGTTGCAAGGCTTTTGAGGCAGATGATGGGGGTGCGCAGCGGGCTTGCCGGTCTTGATGCGCGAATTGCAGGAGCCGCTGATGCGCTTGCCGGTGCCGGGCGTACGGAAAACGGCCTTGCCCAACTGCTTTCAATCATAAGCCAGGGTGAAGTGCCTGAACCGTTGCGAAATGCCGCCGTGGCTGGCCTGTTTCAGCCCGCAGGGCAGGAGGGTGGCATTATACTCAAACAGCTTGTTGCCGCGCTTGCCCGTGCTGTTTGCGGCAGCGCGGGAGAGGCGTCCGTTCGGGACCACAATGTGTCAGGTTCGCTTGGCGGCCAGGCGGATGCGGCAAATCTGCCCGGCAGGGACGGCGGCCTGGCAGGTTCTTCCAGTGGGGTTGCTGCCAGGCCCAACAGCGGCGCTTTCGGAACGGATGATATGATCCAGGGCGGGGGCCCAAGATCGGACAAGGGCATCCCTGCCCCTCAATTTGCATCAGGGAGCCCCGCCGGACCGGAAGATAATGCACCTGCTTCTGATTATACACGGGGCATGCGGCAATGGGCCGGTTCGTCACGGCGGGATGCGGGAGCCGTAATGAATGGGGATAATTATCCCGGCAGCCAGCAGGGGGGGCGCGCCGGTAAAGGCGCGGCCAGGGAGGCGGCCGTCATGCCTGGCAAGGTCGTTGGCGGAGATGGGGGCGCGCCTTACAATTCGGCCGGGCCAAAAATTTCCGGTGCGCCGGCCGGTGAGTTTGTAACTTGTGGCGGGTCAAGAGGCCCTGCAACACGGGTGTCAGGCGCGGCAGGGACGGTTTCAGGCGCAGCCGCCGGAGGTGATGCAGACAAGCCTGGCCCGGAAGCGGCAGGCCGGGCGGCGCGGGACGGCTCCACCGGGGCTGCCAAAGGTGACGGCCCTCAAAAACACATAGCACAGGCGGCGGATAACGGGCAAAAACAGGCCCTTAATCCGGATAAAGGCCCCGGGGCCCCGTCAGGCAACAGTGGCCCTGTGGCCACAGGCAGGGGGGAGGAAAAAGCGGTATCAGGCAGTTTCCGGGAGCAAGTAAATGCTTCGGGGCCCCGTGAGGCCGCCAGGGGTGAAACCGGTTCCGCCCCTGTAAAGGCCCCGGCCGGCAGAGGCGGTGTGGTCCAGACAGAAGGCGCCGCAGGGGCTGAAAAGGGCTCAAACGCCGAGGTGTCAGCACGTCTGGCCGGGCCAGGTCCTTCCATGCGGGAGGCTGTTGAAACGGCGGCCGGGCGCGCCGGAATGTACACGCATGCAGCTCAGGATACAGGGCAATATGATGCGGCAGGATCTCCTGCTTCAAAACATGGAGCCGCCGTGAGCCGGCATATGGCCAAGGCGCCTGAAGGCGCGGAAACCGCTCCTCATGACACAGGTGCCGGAGTCAAGAAACAGCTGGTTGAAAGAGCCGGTTTGTCACCCTTTGTTCAAGGAAGAGTTGAGGAGAAGAAAGCAGGGGCGGGCAGGCCTCAGGCGGATGCGCGCGGCGTTTTGCCAGGAGAGAAACCGGCGGAAAATGAATCAAGGGTTGCAAACCGTGCCGCGGCAGAACGAAGCGGGGACATCGCGGAGTCTGGCAGGACCGCGGGACAGGGGCATCCGCGCGAAGCAGGGCGTGCCCTGGGCGGACAGCCAGGGCGTGGGGATATTGACCCGCGTTTGCCGGGTGAACACCCTGATGTCCATTCAGGCCGCGAAGCGCCACGGAATCAGGGGCATGATTCATCGGTTGCAAGACTTTTGACCGCCATTTCAACGCACGCCGACGCCGTGGGGCAGTATCAGCAGCATGTTCAGGATTTTCTGAACATTCCCTTTTTGATGTTCCCCATTCTGTTTGAAAAGGGCCAGGGGCATGGTCACTGGTCATGGTGGAGGGATGAAGAGCCGCGTGAGGCAGGCGCCGAGGCTGCCGAGCATATTGCCTTTGATTTGGAGCTTACCGTGCTTGGCAGGGTAAATATTCAGGTGCTGCGGCAGGGAGTTGACATAACTCTCCAGGCCTCGGCGTCCAGGGATGTCCTGCCAATGCTCAGGGCGGGCATGCAGGAGCTGAGGGAAAGACTGGAAATGGCGGGCTTCGGTTTTACAATATCTGATATCTTCCCCATTGAGGATGCGGATGGAGCCGGGGTTATGACGCCATTCGGGACCGGCGGCGCGCCTGGCGGTTCTTCCATGAATATAGTGGCCTGAGGAAGGTGCATGGAGAGATGGAGAGTAACAGGGAGAAAAAGGCCGTTGCCCTTAGGTACCGTAACGGCGAGGACAGCGCCCCAAGGGTAACCGCCAAGGGACAGGGGGTAATAGCCCGCAAGATAATTGAACTTGCCAGGGAGGCAGGCGTGCCGGTAAGGCAGGATGCCGACCTGGTGGAGGTCCTGTCTCACCTCAATCTCAATGCGGAAATTCCGCCTGATACCTATGTGGTGGTGGCGGAGATACTGGCCTGGGTGTACAGGGTGAACAGCAAGGCCCGCAAGGATTCTTCTTCATAGGTAGCTTGCGCTGTCATTGCATCATTGCGCGCAGGTTTTCGTGTTGGAGGGATGTGCCCTGACCGCTGCGGCGCGGTTTTTCCTGTTGCCGTTACAGACCGGTTCAGCGCCTGGCTTCAGTCCTGGCACTGTTATTGCCGAACACCGGTCTTTGCGCGGCGGAGCCGGAGGCGGCCCGGGGTCGCCGCCATTGTAGCTGTCTGTGTCAAGGCAGTCAGGATTATCCGTGTCATCGGTGTTGGCCTGAACTATTGCAGTGCCAGTGCCGCAAGGGCAAGTGCGTCAATTATCCAGATGGCAGGAGGTATCTCTTTCCATTTTCCTGATGCTGCATGAAGCACCGTCCATACGATAAAACTCCAGCATATGCCCTGGGTAATCGAGTAACACAGTGGAATGAGTATCATGGCGCAAAAGGCCGGAAGACCGTGTCCCAGGTCAGAAAAATCTACCCTGCCGATAGCACTCATCATATAAAAGCCGACCATGACAAGCGCCGGGGCCGTTGCAACCTCCGGCATCATCTGGACAAGTGGCGCAAGGAAGAGAAACGGCAGGAAAAGCAGGCCTGCCGTTACGGCCGCAAGGCCGGTTCTTGCGCCTGTCTTGATGCCGGCTGCGCTTTCTATGTACGCAGTGCCAGAGCTTGAGCCGGCAATGCCTGAAATAACCGTGGATATCGCGTCCGCCAGCAGTGCTTTTCCGATGTTTCTGGGAGTGCCGTCCTGGTCAAGCAATCCCCCCGCCTGGGATACACCGAGAAAGGTTGAAAGTGAATCGAACATGTCAGTGAAGCAGAACACAAAGATAGCGCCTGCAAGTTCAGGCCTGAGGGCGCCGGTTATGTCAAGCTTCATGAATGCAGCACTGAAATCCGGATGCGACAGGAATGCAGACGGAAATTTGACCATGATCTCTCCGGGGAAAATACGTCCTGCCGTGGCTGCGGCAGCCGTGGTGAATACAATTCCAAACAGGAGATTTGCCGGAATATTGCGCGCAGCCAGGATTGCTGTAAATCCCAGGCCTGCAAGAAAGACGATTACCCTGGAATTAAAACCGCCGAAGCCCACAAGAGTTGCCGGTGAAGCAACTATGAAGCCTGCTGATTTGAGTCCTATGAGTGCCAGAAAAAGGCCTATTCCCGCCGCGGTTCCATAACGAATGGATTCCGGAATTGCCGTCACCACCTTTTCGCGCAGTGCCGTGGCGGACATCAGCAGAAACAGAACGCCTGACAGGAATACGACGCCAAGGGCGGTCTGCCAGGCTATGCCCATACCAGCGACCAGGGTATATGCAAAAAAGGCGTTAAGTCCCATGCCAGGGGCAAGGGCAAAGGGCAGGTTGGCGTAAAGCCCCATTAACAGGGATGATATGCATGCAACCAGGATGGTGGCTGCAAAGGCGCCGTCAAAGGGCACTCCCTTGCCTCCCAGACTGAGTATCATCGGGTTTACGGCAATTATGTAGCTCATGGTCAGAAAGGTGGTAATTCCGGCCCTGATCTCGGTTTTGATGTCGGTATAGTTTTCCGCAAGCCTGAAATTTGTGTAAAGAAGTTGTCTGATGTTCATTCGTTTGACCTGTCCCGGTTATGAATGGATGCGCCTTTCCTTGCGACTCTGGCAGCCAGGGGCATGCGCTACTTGTGTCATGCCTGTCCGGAGAAAAATATTCGGGTGATATTGTATCAGATGCTTCCCAGCAAGGCATCAGTAGTATTAACATGCGGAAAGTTATTGCCTGGTTTCATTCCGGGCAGACCTTCAGGCCGTAAT
This sequence comes from Deltaproteobacteria bacterium, assembly GCA_027025395.1. Lineage (GTDB taxonomy): Bacteria > Desulfobacterota > Dissulfuribacteria > Dissulfuribacterales > QOAL01 > S144-17. The sequence goes on from JALVQQ010000018.1 coordinate 46,315, forward strand.
ATACTGGCAATAACTGAAGGGAGACAATCAGACAGATGGTCATGGTTCATTTCAGGCAGCTTCAGATATTCATGGCTTTGCGGGGGATGGCTGTATCAGCCGTGCGGCCTGAAGAAGTGCGTATTCCAGATTTTTTTATACGGTTCGGATCAAAGGCCGGACCCTGCCGTCTCTGGCCGAGTCTTTTTTGAATTCATGTATTCAAAATCGGCGTGGGAGGGTGCTGTGTGAGGCATGGTTGTATTGTATGGCGTTCTTTGTCCTTTCCGAAGGTTGCGGACAAGGTCACGGGGCAGGACAAATACCGGATGGACTGTCATGGCGGCAGATATTATCCCGGTTTTTCGCATGATTGCCCTATTCAGGGGGCCTGGTCGCCCGGGCGCTTGTGCCTGCGGGCAATAACCTTTTATCCGGAGCAGTGGTGAAAAAGATCAAAAGGCTCAAAAGCCGGCGCTTGAAAAGGCAGGGTGGAAAAAGGGATAACATTGAGCATTTGCTTGCAGAGGCGTCACGCCTGCACAGGGAGGGGAGGCTCAAGGATGCGTCTGCCATGTTCTCCAGGGCGCTTGAAATAAAACCCGGATGGCCCCCGGTTTTAAATGCCCTTGGAACCGTACTGCTTGACGCCGGTGATACGGCAGCTGCCGGAAAGAGATTTTCAGAGGCTGCGTCAGGCCCGATCCCTTATGCGCCTGCACTCTACAACCTGGGCCGGTTGTGCCAGGCAGAGGGAGATTTGAAAGGGGCTGCCAGGTATTACAGAAAGGCCGTGGATATCCAGCCTGGAATGGCAATGGGCTGGAATAATCTGGGCCTTGTTCTTAGAGAAGCCGGGGAGCTCTCCAGGGCGCTTGACTGCTTCAGGCGCGCCGTTGAACTTGATCCCGGCTCGGCCCATGCATGCAACAACCTTGCGCTCTGCCTTGAAGACCATGACCGGCTCGATGAGGCCCGCGATGTTCTTGAAAAGGCCGTCTCTTCGGCACCTTCATATCTTCCCGCCCTTTATAATCTTGGCGCTCTCTGCATAAGGACCGAACGGCATGACAGGGCCGCGGCGCTGCTTGAAAAGGTGCTTGAAATCGAGCCTGAAAACCAGTCCGCGATTTTCCTTTTGCAGGGTCTTGGGCGGCTGCCCCAGCCTGATGCCGCGCCGGTAACCCATGTGAAAAAGGTCTTTGATGACTGCGCCAGCCGTTTTGAATCCACACTGGTGAAAAAACTCGAATACCGTACTCCCGAGGCGCTTTTCCGGGCAGTCAGGCCATATCTTGAAGATAACATGAATATCCTTGACCTGGGGTGTGGCACCGGCCTTGGGGCAGAGTATTACAGGCCTTTCGCCAGCTCCCTCGAGGGGATTGATGCTTCGGAAAAAATGCTGGAGCAGGCAGCCGGAAAGCAGATCTATGATGCCCTGTACTGCCGGGACATACTCTCTCCGTGGAATATTGGCGGCAGATGCTACGATTTGATATACAGTTCCGATGTGTTTGTCTATTTTGGCTCTCTCAAGGCTGTGCTTTGCGAGATGGAGCGTCATCTTTCAGACAGGGGCATTGCAGCCTTTTCGGTTGAAAAATTGAATTCCTCTGCCTCGCAGGGCTATCTTTTAAGGGAAAGTGGACGATTTGCCCATTCCGGGATGTTTGTGCGGCAGGAACTGGAAAACGCAGGGTTTGATGTACTCACTGCAACGGCCACTGTCTTGCGGAAAGAGGCCGGAAAGGATGTTGACGGGCTGCTCTGGATAGCCCGAAAACGGTAACCTTTCAACAGATATGTGAAAATTCTTCAATGCCGGTTTGAAGGACACCGTCCGTAGCCGTTGCTTTGCCCCATTTCTGGTTCCCCTGGCCCTGCCCTTGACTTTTTTTGTTATCGTCATAATGTTTAGATTCAAAATTTGGCAGTCACGCCGCGTGGCCGCTGAATATTCGATGGTCCCTGTTTGCCGGATGCGGGAAGCGGTTCGGGTAAGGGGGCCGGAGTCCTTTAAATGCTTGTAGACGGTGTTCCGCCGATGTCCGGACAAGTTGTTTTCACATAAAAATCATTTTTCATGCCCAGTCTGTTGCCTGAAGCTTCTCATGCCTGAAGGAGTACGGTTTTGCCTCCTTCCGGGCAGGCTTCCGGTCAGCTTGATGCGGCTTGAAAATATGCGATGGAGATGCAGTTCAAATGGCTGAAATGATCAAGGTTCAGGATGTAGTAAAGCGGTTTGGCGGCACTGAGGCGCTTTCCGGTGTCTCTTTTTCCGTGCAGCCAGGCGAGGTGATTGGCCTGCTTGGGCCAAACGGCGCAGGCAAGACTACACTCATGAAGATACTTACCGGTTATCTGCAGCCGGATTCAGGCCAGGCCTGGATTGACGGAATTGACGTGCTTGAAAATCCCGGCAAGGCCCAGGAACGGGTTGGGTATCTTCCAGAAAATGCGCCGCTCTATCCCGAGCTTACAGTGCAGGCCTATCTCAGGATGATTGCAGAGCTAAGGGGAGTCAAGGAAGATGAAATGAACAGGCTGATAGCCGATGCGGTAAGGGCAGTTGGGCTGGAAGACCGCCTGGTGCGGCCAATCGGCACCCTCAGCAAGGGGTACAGGCAGCGCGTTGGCATTGCCCAGGCCATACTTCACAGGCCAAAACTCCTCATACTCGATGAACCTACAAATGGCCTTGACCCTACCCAGATCGTAGAGGTGAGACGGCTCATAAAAGACCTTGCCCGCACCAGTACCGTTCTTCTTTCAACCCATATCCTGCCGGAGGTTGAGGCAACATGTAGCCGCGCAGTCATCATCATGAACGGAAAGGTCAGGGCGGACGCCAGGCTTGAAGAGCTTTCCCGCTCCTCCATTGCCATCCTTTCCCTGCTCAGATCCGGAGTTGACGCATCGGAGGTGAGGCGGGAGCTCGAAAGGCTTGAGGGCGTCACCGGAGTAAACAGCAGTGAAGAGGGCGAACGCCTGAATTTTGAAATCCAGACAGGTTCCGGTGAGGATATATGTCCTGCCGTATTCAGGCTTGCGGCGGAAAGGAACTGGCCGGTTGCGGAGCTTGCCCACAGGCAGCGTACTCTTGAGACTGTATTCAACGAACTGGCACGGGAGGGTGAAGCAAAATGACAAGACAGGTTTTCACGGTTGCCGGAAAGGAACTGCGCGCATACTTTGGATCACCCATGGCAGCCATATTCATGGGGGCCTTTCTCTTTTTCTGTCTCTTCTTCTTTTTCTGGATTGACGCCTTTTTCGCACGCAACAGCGCGGACATAAGACCGCTGTTCCGCTGGATGCCCCTGCTTCTCATATTTCTTGCCGCCACCCTTACAATGCGGCAGTGGAGCGAGGAGCAGCGTATGGGAACAATGGAGGTGCTCCTTACCCTGCCGGTCTCCCTGACCACCTACGTTGTTGGAAAATTCCTGGCGGTGCTGGCGCTGGTTGCCATATCCCTGGCGCTTACCCTGGGCCTGCCAGTAACGGTTTCCATAATGGGAAACCTTGACTGGGGCCCTGTTGTTGGAGGCTACCTTGGTTCCCTGCTAATGGCCGGTGCCTATATCGCCATCGGGCTCTTTGTCTCCTCCCGTACTGACAACCAGATTGTCGCAATGATAACAACGGTGCTCATCGCCGGTTTTTTCTACCTCTTAGGCTCCGCACCCATCACTGCCCTGGCGGGAAATGATACAGGTGAGATCCTGAGGGCCCTTGGGACAGGAAGCAGGTTTGCGTCAATAGAGCGCGGAGTGCTTGATCTGCGTGATATACTTTACTATCTGAGCATAACTGTTCTTTTCCTGAGCCTTAACGTGCTCTCACTTGATATGAAACGCTGGGGCCATGGAAAGAGGACCGCGCCAGCCAGAAAGGCCGCGGTCATAACCGTTATTCTCATCGCCCTTAATCTGGTTGCATTCAACGTGTGGATGTACAGGGTTCATGCGGCCCGTATTGACCTTACAGAAAACCGGGAGTTTTCGATTTCCGACACCACAAGAGACCTGCTCTCCACCCTCAGGGAGCCGCTGCTTTTAAGGGGATATTTCAGCGAAAAGACGCACCCGCTGCTGGCCCCCCTTGTGCCCCACATAAAAGACCTCATGAGGGAGTATGCCCTGGCGGGACGCGGCAAGGTAAAGGTGGAATTCATTGATCCGAGAAACGATCAGGCCGCCGAGATAGAGGCGAACCAGCAGTACGGCATAAAGCCCGTGCCGTTCAGGGTGTCAGGCCGGTACGAGTCCGCGGTAGTGAATTCCTATTTCCACATACTCGTGCGCTACGGCGACCAGTACAAGGTCTTGGGGTTTGAAGACATAATCGAGGTCCAGCCCAGGCCTGACGGTCAGCCGGACGTGCGCCTGAGAAACCTTGAATACGACCTTACCCGCGCCATAAAAAAGGTGGTGTACGGGTTCCAGAGCATTGGAAACGTATTTGAAAATATAAAGGAGGCCCGTCTCACGGCAATTATCACTCCGGACAAGCTTCCGGCTTCCCTGAAGCATCTGCCTGAATATATCAAGGAGGCTGCTGACGAGATAAGGAAGGATTCAATGGGCAAGTTCACCTACCGGCTTGTTGATCCTGACGCCACGCCTGACGGAAGGCAGAAGGTTGAGAAGGAGTTCGGGGTCAAGCCCCAGCTTGTATCCCTTTTCTCAAATAAAACCCTCTATCTCTATCTTTTCCTTGATGTGGACGGCAAGCGTCAGCAGATACATCTCGATGCGGACCCTGTAAAGGCCGAGATACAGGAGGAGATAGAGGCAGCGCTGAAGCGCATGTCCTCTGGATTTCTGAAGACCGTGGGTATATGGGCGCCGCAGGGAGACCTGCCCCCGCAGCTTGCCATGATGGGCAGACGCCCGTCAGATCACTACCGCATGGTGCGGGAGATACTGCAGCAGGATTACAATGTTAAGCCCCTGAACCTTGACAAGGGGTGGGTGCCGGGAGACATGGACGTCCTGCTCCTTATCGCCCCCCAGGGACTTGATGACGTTCAGCGGGTGGCTGTGGATCAGTTCCTCATGAGGGGTGGAAGTGTAATAGCCCTTGCGGGAAGGTATGTAATGGACCTTTCCGGAGGCCGCACCCTCAGGCTCAGGGAGGTAAAGGATGGAATATTTGCGCTGCTCAAACATTATGGAGTAGATGTGCGGCAGGCACTTGTAATGGACGAGAGGAACGAGCCGTTTCCTGTGCCGGTTGAAAGAAACCTGGGCGGCTTTGTGGTGCAGGAGATAAGGAGGCTTGATTATCCCTTCTTTGTTGACGTGCGGCCGGATGCAATGGCCCAGGGCAATCCCGTTACCTCGAGCCTTGCGGCAGTAACCATGAACTGGGTCTCTCCCCTGAAACCGGTGAATGATTCAAACAGTACAGGTGAGACTGTGGAACTGCTTCGTTCCAGCCCCAGGTCATGGACCACAACAGACACGGATATTCAGCCTGACTTTTCCAGGTACCCTGACAGGGGTTTCCCGGGCCCTGAAGGCGGATACAGGGTTTCGGTCCTGGCTGTAACCCGCACCGGCAGTTTCACAAGCTTCTTCAGGGACAGGGAAGATCCGCGGGTGGAAAAGATAAGGAAGGAGCATGAGGAAAAGGCGAAAAAGGATAAAGATGGCAAGGACAAGGCGGATGCAGAGCCGGAGACCCTGCCTCCTCCGATAATTGAGCGTTCTCCTGACGGGACCAGGCTTGCCGTGGTGGGAAGCTGCGAGTTTGTCAATGACAGCGTGATTTCCATATCAAGAAGCCTCAGCCCTGACCGTTTTCTAAACAGCCTCCAGTTTGTGCAGAACCTGGTGGACTGGGCGGTTGAGGACCAGGACCTGCTGGCCATAAGGGCCCGCGAGGGTCATGCCCGTCTCTTGAAGCCCATGGA
>JALVQQ010000018.1:52226-53370 GCA_027025395.1 Deltaproteobacteria bacterium
GGATCACAGCCAGCAGCGTTTCTGGGAGATACTCAATTACTGCATCGCATTTGCAGGGCTGGTCCTGGTCGCATTTCTGGGTAACAGGATGGTCAGAAATGAAAAGCCGCTGCAGCTTGAGGCGTAGGATGCTCATCGCCGGGCAGGATGCGTACCTGAATCGCCTTCCTGCCCGCTGCCTGACTATGGAGGAACAGGTATGAACAGGAAAAACATGATTCTTGGCGCGCTGCTCGCCGTCCAGACAGTTCTTGTGATAATCTTTTACTGGCCGGAAAAGGGCGGGCAGGCCCCGGCTGTAACCTTAACTGATATTGATCCTTCCAGTGTAACCGAGCTTCGTATTGAGGATGGATACAACGCCACAATTACCCTTACAAGGAAGGGAGATAACTGGTTTATTGACCCTCCGGAGAATTTTCCGGCAGATGCCGCCAAGGTAAAGGACACCCTGGGCAGGATCGCCCATCTTTCGTCATCGCGTCTGGTCAGCAGGTCAAAGGGAAGTTATGGAAGGCTCAGGGTGAGCCCTGAGAAGTTCAACCGGCACCTGACCATAACCCACGGCGATGGAAAGGCTCTTGACCTGTACCTTGGCAATGCGCAGGGCAGGGGGGTATATGCAAGGCGTGGAGACAGCGATGAGGTGGTATTTATTGACAAGCTCTCCTTCTGGTCTTTTGCCACAAGCCCGCGTTCATGGTGGAAGACCAGGGTTGTGGACCTGGGGCCGGGTGCGCTTAAATCTGTCGCTATTTCCAATGGCAACGGCTCTTTTGTCATATCGCGCAGCCAGGACGGAAACTGGACCGGCGAGTCAGGGGCAGAGCTTGACCAGGCCAGGGTGGAAGAGCTGCTTGGTTCGCTTGAAAAACTGCATGTTTCAGAATACCTGAAAAAAGACTCCGGGGAGAAGATTGACAAACCCGCCGCCACCCTTCGGCTTGTGCCTGACCGCGGCGATCCCGTCACCCTGATTATTGGCAGTGGCAAAGACGAAAAATCTGACAGGCTGGTAAGCGTCAGCACCGGAAGCCATCTGATAAAGGTGCGCGGAGGCGATGTCGCAGACATTTTGTCTGCCAGCATAGAGGGCCTTTTGAAACCGCATGCCCCGGGAGGCAATGAAACGAAAGCCTTGCCT
>JALVQQ010000019.1:0-4068 GCA_027025395.1 Deltaproteobacteria bacterium
ATTACAGACCGTTCAGGAGACGCGCCGGCTGTCTCTGACAGCCAGGATGCAGACACCAACGGATGCGGCTTCGCGCCTCGCTGCGACCGGGCCGCGGATGCCTGTTTTGAAAAAAGACCCGCATGGAAACAGGTGGGAAAAAACCATTTTATAGCCTGCCACATGGTGTCAACCGGTTGAACCTGGCCTGTATCCGCAATTCCTCCGGACAGATACAGTGAAATTACTCCTTGTTATGGGCAAGCTTACATTAATTCTGCAATTCACATTTTGACTTGAAAATCCAGGGAAATAACAGATGGAAATAGAAGACAGCATAACAGACATGCTTGAAATCGAAGACAGCGATTCCATAGAGATACCGGAAGAGCTGCCCCTCATGGCGGTAAGGGATCTTATTATCTTCCCCTCCATGATAGTCCCGCTGTTCGTGGGCAGGGAGTCGTCCGTTGCGGCGGTAAACGAGGCCCTTGCCGGTGACAGGCTTATATTCCTCACCTCGCAGAAAAATGCCGAGGAAGAAAACCCCTCGCCGGACGGCCTGTATCACACCGGAGTTATAGCCTCCATCATGCGCACGCTCCAGCTTCCGGACGGCAGGCTCAAGATCCTCGCCCAGGCCATGATAAAGGCGTCAATAGACGAATTTGTCCAGGAAAAGCCCTGTTTCAGGGTTAGGGTGACTCCTCACCGGCCTGACGAATCCCGGGAGGAACTGAGTGTTGAGGAAGAGGCCCTGATGAGGAACATCAGGGAACAGGCCGAAGCCCTGCTCAACCTCAAGGGGGTCTATACCCCGGAGATAGGCGCGCTCATGGACAGCATGGAGGAGCCTGGACGCCTGGCCGACCTGGTTGCGTCAAACCTTCAGATCAAGACGGCGCGGGCCCAGGAACTGCTCGAAATGACAGGCACGGTGGAACGCCTGCGGGCAGTGAGCGAACTGCTGGCCAGGGAGCTTGAAGTATCCACGGTACAGGCAAAGATCCAGTCTGTGGCAAGGGAGGAGATGACAAGGACCCAGCGTGAATACTTCCTGCGGGAACAGCTCAGGGCCATAAAAAAGGAGCTTGGCGACATAGACGAGCGCTCAATGGACGGAGAGGAGTACGCCCGCCGGATCAGGGAGGCTGAAATGCCCGAGGCGGTTGAAAGGGAGGCCCTGAAACAGCTGAGACGCCTGGAATCAATGCATCCTGACTCTTCCGAGGCCACCACGGTACGCACCTATCTTGACTGGCTCACCGAACTTCCCTGGTCAGTATCCTCAAGAGACAGGCTTCAGGTAACGCGCGCCCGCAAGATCCTTGACCAGGACCACTACGACCTCGAAAAGGTAAAGGAGCGCATCCTGGAATACATTGCGGTAAGAAAGCTGAACCGAAAGGCAAAGGGCCCGATCCTCTGCTTCACCGGGCCTCCGGGCGTTGGCAAGACATCCCTTGGGAAATCCATTGCCCGGGCGCTTGGCAGGGAGTTTGTCAGAATCTCCCTTGGCGGCGTCCGTGACGAGGCCGAAATCAGGGGACACAGGAGGACATACGTCGGAGCGCTTCCAGGGCGCATTATACAGGGGATCAAGCGCGCCGGCACAAACAACCCTGTCTTCATGATGGACGAGGTGGACAAGATAGGGGCCGACTTCAGGGGAGACCCGGCGGCCGCCCTGCTGGAGGTGCTTGACCCCGAGCAGAACAGCGCCTTTTCTGACCACTACCTGGAGGTTGACTTTGACCTCTCCAGGGTGATGTTCATACTTACAGCCAATGTAACGGACACCATTCCATCGGCTCTCCTTGACCGCCTTGAGATAATCGAGCTTTCCGGCTACACGTCCGAGGAGAAGAAGGCCATAGCCAGGCAGTATCTTGTGCCGCGGCAGCTCAGGGAACACGGGCTCAAACCCGGAATGCTTGAAATTTCGGACAGCGCCATTGAAAGAATAATAGAGGAGTACACGGAAGAAGCCGGGCTCAGGGAGCTTGAGAGACAGATCGGGGCGCTGTGCAGGAAGATTGCCCTTCGCATTGCCGAAGGCGAAAAGAAAAACTTCAGGATAACCAGCGGCAACCTGCACAAGTTCCTGGGCATTCCGAGGTATCTCCCTGACCAGCTCAGGGAAAAGAGCGAGACAGGCGTTGCCACCGGGCTTGCATGGACCCCTCATGGCGGCGAAATGCTTGAAATAGAGGCCACCCTCATGCCGGGAAAGGGAGGCCTGACCCTTACGGGGCTCCTTGGAGACGTAATGAAGGAATCCGCCCAGGCGGCACTGAGTTACGCAAGGAGCCAGTCGGACAGGATTGGCGTAAGTCCAGAGCTGTTTGATGAAACTGACATCCATATCCATGTGCCGGCAGGCGCCATCCCCAAGGATGGCCCCTCGGCGGGGATTACACTCACCACCGCCCTTATTTCAGCCCTTACCGATACGCCTGTGGAAAGGGACATCGCCATGACCGGGGAGATAACCCTCAGGGGCAGGGTGTTGCCAGTAGGAGGCCTGAAGGAAAAGGCCCTTGCGGCACTGAGGGAAGGTATCTCCACGGTTGTCATTCCGGAGCAGAACATCAAGGACCTTGAAGAGATACCGCCGAAGATCAGGAAGAGGATAGCCTTCAGGCCGGTAAGTCACATGGACCAGGTGCTGGAGCTTGCCCTTGTGGACAAACCGGCGGCAGGCAGAAAGAAGCCAGCCGGAAAGCGCGGCGCAAAAGGCGGAACCAGAAAACGCAAGGGCGCCGGCGCTTCCGGAGGCAGAGGTAAAAGCAGTGATGAAGATTAACAGGCAGAGACTGGCGTCCACGTTCATGGACATGGTGCGCCTGGACAGTCCGTCCAGGCAGGAACTTGAATTCGCCCGGTGGACAAGGGAAAAGTTTGAACGCCTTCCGGGCTGCAGGGCAGTATTTGACAACTCTTCGGAACAGACAGGCTCGCAGTGCGGCAACCTGATAATTCACATTGACGGCGAAAAGGACGTTCCTCCGCTCTTTTTCAATGCCCACATGGATACGGTTGAGCCTGGCCGCGGCATAAAACCCCTGTTTGACGGACACCGCTTCAAAACCGACGGAAACACCATATTAGGCGCCGATGACAAGGCGGCAATAGCAATAATGCTGGAAGTCATAAGCTGCCTGAAGGAATCGGGAGAGCCCCACGGCCCGCTTGAGATTATCCTGACGGTATGCGAGGAGATAGGCCTGCTGGGGGCCAAGGCGCTTGACATCTCCATGATAACCGCCAGGGCGGGTTATGCCCTTGACACCACTGACACTGACGTGCTCATCAACGCGGCTCCAGAGGCCGTAAGGTTTTCCATTGACATCATTGGCCAGTCGGCCCATGCCGGCATAAACCCTGAAGACGGCATAAACGCGATACAGATAGCCGCAAAGGCCATTTCATCCTTTCCGCTTGGACGCATTGACCACGAAACAACTGCAAACATAGGGATCATCAACGGAGGGCAGGCGACCAACATCGTTCCTGACCTGGTAAATGTCCAGGGAGAGATCAGAAGCCATTCACCAGAAACCCTCAGGCGGGTTCAGGACCGGATTATCGGCTCTTTTGCAGAAACCGCCCGGGAATATTCAAGGGATGCCGGGAAAACAGGCTCCGGAAAAGGGCTTCCGGCCCATCCCTTTGTACAGTCCGAGGTAGTCAACGACTATCCGGCCATGAATGTAAGCAGTGATCATATACTGGCAAGCACCGCCATCAAAGCTGCAAGAGCCGACGGAAGGACCCTGTACATCCAGAGCACCGGAGGGGGAAGCGACGCCAACATACTCAACTCCAGGGGCCTTGACACCGTTATACTTGGCGTCGGCATGCAGAATGTCCATACCACAAAAGAGTTCATACTGCTTGATGACATGATCAAAAGCGCCAGGCTGATGTACGGCATAATACAGAAATGGCCAGGCTGAAAAAGGGCGTCCCGGCCAAACCGCTGGCTGGCGCATGAGCCAGGCGACCTCTATCGCGAGCGGAGCCGCCTCTGGTGCTCAAGATAAAACTTGCGCCTCAAAAGCCCGGAAGGGTCATCCGGAATCTGCC
>JALVQQ010000019.1:4078-7466 GCA_027025395.1 Deltaproteobacteria bacterium
ATCTCCCTCTTATCCTTCTTCCGGGCCTGTTCATTTTCATGGGCTGCCGCCACCGGCCTCCTCCCTTCTTCCTGACCTTCCCCCTCATCCTGTCCATTGGGCACCGGCGCGGCGTCCCCCCCGGCCTTCTCTTTCCGGTCACTCTGTTCCGAGGCGGCAGACATGGTGCTGTCCCCGGGTTTATTCTGGTTATCATCCCTGCTGCCCCCGCTTTCTGCCCGGGGAGGCTCCGGGGCTGATTTCCCCGCGGCTGTACTGTTGTCCCCCTTTTCTTTTTCCTGTTTTTCCACGCCCTTACTGTTGTCCTTTTCGCCTGCCTCATCCTGCCGCTGCCCGCCCTCTCCGGAATCACCCTTTTGCTCCCCTGCCCGGCTCTTTTCCTTCTCCTCGTTCTTTCCGGATGACTTCTCGCTGTCTTTCTTCCTGTCCTGGCCGCCGTTATTGCCGTTGTTACCCTGCTGCCGCTTCTGCTGCTCCTCAAGGAGCTTTTGCACAAGCTCCATGTTAAACCTTGCATCCCGGTCATCAGGGTCGAGCCTGAGCGCCTGCCGGTAGGCATCAATGGCCTCGGCAAGCTTTCCGGCCCTTGCAAGGCTGTTCCCCCTGTTATAGGCATCAGATGCGCCTTTCTGCCCCTGGAGGAGACGGGCTGCCTCTTCATACTTTCCCGCCCTGTAAAGGGCCGCGGCCTTTCTGCCCGGAGTTTCAAAAAGCCCTGCGGCTTCATCATACCTGCCCTTCCGGTACAGCTCCCATGCCTGCTGATCCCTGCGCTGCCAGAGGTCCTTCCATGAAAAGGCCCTGGCAGACCCGGGCAGGCAGAACAGGCCTGCAATAACCAGGGAAAGCAGCCATCCTCTCCTGAAGGCGCCGAGGCAGACCGGAATCAGCAGCAGCGCCAGCCATGCCCCCTGCTCTTTCCACCTGTCCACATGCCCCTTTCGGCTTTCAGCGCTGTCAGACAGCCCCGCATTCATGCTGCCTGAAAGGAGACTGGAAATATCAGAATCATCAGCAGTGAGTTTTGAAAACCGGCCTCCTCCGGTGCGGGCAAGCTCCTGAAGCTCGGCGGCGTTGAGCCTGGAAACCACCGGACGCCCTGCGGCATCCATTGCAAATCCTCCCCCCTGCTCCGGCACAGGAGCGCCCTTTTCAGTGCCGACACCCAGCACGGATACCGTGATCCCGGCTCGCCGCAACCTGGAAATCTCACTGATGCATGATGCGGTATCAGATACTCCGTCAGTTATCAGGATTATCCGGCCTCCCTTTACACCCGCCTGCCGCAGAAGAGTTGCGGCAAGTTTCAGGGCATCACGCGCCCTGTCCCCCTTTACGGGTATAATGGAAGTCGAGAGTGCCGGAAGCATTGTCCCGATAGTGGAGACATCGTCTGTCATGGGCACCACTGTAAAGGGCTCGGCCCCGAACACCACAAGGCCGGTCAGCCCCTCCCTGCTCTTTTTCAGGATATCCCTTATCTTGAAACCGGCGCGTTTCAACCGCGACGGCTTGAGATCCGTGGCATTCATGGAAGGCGAAAGGTCAAGCACTATCACCCGCCCCTGCTTGAGATTATAAACAGGGCTTGGCTGCCGCTCCCATACCGGCCCGGCAATGGCCGTTACCGCAGCAAGCCAGGAGATTCCCAGCAGTACAGGCCGCCACCTGCGGCCTGTTTTGCCGCTTTCAAGGAGAAGATACGGCAGGAGCGCTGAATCACATACCTGGCTGAAGGCGCTCCTGGCCCCTTTAAGGCGAAGCATCATGACCACCAGCAGCACGGCTGGAATGAGCGCAAGGAACCACCACGGCCTGAGGAAATGAAACTCATTAAGCCCCATCATCTCCTCCCTGGACGCACTGGCTTTGGCAGCATGCCGTGACGGAAAATATGAAAAACACTCCAGAGAATGGTCAGAAACAGGGCCACGGCAAGGGGCCACCAGAACAGCGAGGTAACAGGCCGCACTATCCTGTTTCCCGCCTCAACAGGCTCAAGCCTGTCAAGCTCATGATAGATCTCCTCAAGGCTCTTGCGGTCAGTGGCCCTGAAATATTTTCCTCCTGTTACAGAGGCGATATAACGAAGGGTATCTTCATCAAGGTCAGCGGAGGGATTGACTCTCCTGGTTCCGAAAAAATCCCTGACCATAATCTCCCTTGCCCCAACGCCTATGGTGTAAATCCTTATGCCGGCCTGGGCCGCAAGCTCGGCGGCGCGGCGCGGGGTTACGGCTCCGGCCGTGTTTGCCCCGTCTGTGATGAGAATCAGCACGGCGTCGGTATCATGCGACTTCCTGAGCCGCTTGACCGCAAGCCCTATGGCATCGCCTATTGCGGTCTTCTTGCCTGCAATCCCTGTCTCCGCCTCATCGAGGAGCCTTTTTACCGTCTTCCTGTCAAAGGTAAGGGGGGCCTGAAGGTATGCCCTTGTTCCAAAAAGGACAAGACCCAGCCGGTCGCCGGTGCGCCTTTCAAGAAAGTTTCCGGCAACCTGCTTCACCACGTCAAGCCTGGTTCCGCGGCTGCCCTCAAGATCAAGGTCCGGGGTCTCCATGCTGCCGGATACATCCACAGCAAGCATCAGGCTCCTTCCTGTCTCGGGCATTTCAACCGGCTCTCCAAGCCACTGGGGCCGTGAGGCCGAGCAGAGAAGCAGAACCCATACAATTGACAGCAGCACAGCCGCGCCCCTTGACCCGGATTTCTGGTCAGCCGCCACGTCAGCAGCCATGTCAAGCACAAACGGCGCATAAAAGGCGTCAGGCCCGGCAGGCTCGGCAGGCGGCAAAAATCTCCACACAAGCCACGGGACAGGAAGCAGCAGGAATATAAAGGGCCACTCAAAATGGATCATCTGTTCCTCCTGAACAGGCCCGGGCCTTTCATGCCACTCCTGCACTGCACCTTTTTTATCCACCTTTCGGCAAGGGATGCCAGGGCCCTGCGGTCAACCCGGCAGCCAGGGGCATATACCTCTCCGCCAAGCACGCGCCCCGGCCCTTTTTGAAATGCGTCTCCATCAAGCCTTGAGTCAAGGAATTCCAGCCAGGCACTTCCGGTGAGCGAGGCGACATCCTCGCCCGGCAGGCAGTGCATGGCATAACGCTTCAGCAGAATGGACAGGGCCGATGCGTAGTCACGGTCATCAAGATCACTTCTGCCCACAATGGACCTGAGTTCAGCAAGTGCCGCCCTCCGCATCCGGCCGGAGAAAAACCGCCACAACAGAAAGCATGCAGGCACGGCAAGTATCAGGGCTGAGACCCACCAGCCAGGCGCCGGAGGCCACCATGAAACCGGCGGAGGATCATGAATGGGCCTGAGCTCCGAGAGCCTTTCTGCCAGGTCCGAAGGGAGTTTCATGCTGCCCTCCCTTGAAGGA
>JALVQQ010000020.1 GCA_027025395.1 Deltaproteobacteria bacterium
CGGAAAGCTGATGTCTATTTCAGATGAACTCATGTTCCGGTATTTTGAATTGCTTAGTTCCTTGCCCATGAAAGACATACAAGGCCTTCAGGAATCTGTGCAAAGCGGTGCAGTCCATCCAAAGGATGTAAAGATCAGGCTGGCAATGGAGCTTGTTTCCAGGTTTCACGGAAAGGAAGCAGCGGACGCGGCAAAGGCCCGTTTTGAAGCCCAGTTTGCCAGAAAAGAGATTCCGGAGGATATTCCCGAATATTCTCTGAAGGCAGATATGGACAGGAAAAGGATTTTTCTGCCAAGGATCTTAAGGGATGCAGGGATGGTCAAAAGCACTTCAGAGGCCAGGAGACTCATCAAGCAGGGCGCCGTGACAATGGAAGGACAGAAGGTGAGTACGGATGAGGTGGCAATCCCGGAGGCAGGGGCTGTTTTAAAGATCGGCAAGAGACGCTTTCTTCGAATTTTGTAATACCGGAAATATCCTTGTCCGGTTTCTTTCATGGGAATAACATGACCGACTGGCTGGCAAATGCCCTGGCTGCACTGCTGTGCTGGGGATTATGGGCGCTTTTCCCCAAGCTCGCCCTGAGAAGCATAAGCCCGGCTGCTTCTGTATTTTATGAAGGTGTAGGAGTGATGCTCACCAGCATTGCGGTAGTATGGTTGCTGGGGCCTCGTCTTTCAGGCAGTGTCCAGGGGATTATGTACGCGCTTTTGACCGGGATTTTCGGTACCATCGGCCTCTATTTCTTTTTCAAGGCAGTGGAAACAGGCCCGATATCGGTAATTTCGTCCTTGACCGCGCTGTATCCTGTGGTGACCGTGACCTTGGCAGTGGTTGTGCTGCATGAGTCACTGAAGCCCAGGCAGATTCTCGGGATATTGCTGGCCCTTGTGGCAGCAGGCCTCTTATCGTGGCATCCTGAATAATCAGACCGGGTGATTCCAGGGAGTAAAAATGGTGCCGAAGGGGAGATTCGAACTCCCACGGGAATAGCTCCCACTAGATCCTGAATCTAGCGCGTCTACCAATTCCGCCACTTCGGCACAACCCTTGATATTAAAATATGGAGGTATTGCCATTGTCAAGGCCGCATATTACCTTCTGCCGGAATGCCTGGCATTTCCTGAAATTCGCCCGGACGGACGAAAACGGACGGACCCAGCAATATAACGGAAGTAATCATGAAAATATACTCGGATTTGACGGACATTGAAAGGCCATTTTACAAGGCAGCCTTGACCATCGGCAATTTTGACGGCGTACACCTCGGGCACCAGGCACTTTTCAGAAAGGTGGTCGAGATATCCAGGGATACAGGAGGAGACAAGGTGGCTCTCACCTTTCATCCCCACCCCATGAAGGTCCTGAGGCCTGACAATCCCCCAAAACTTATTTCCACCCTTGAGCAGAAAGTGGAACTGATAATGGCAGCCGGTATCGACCACCTGGTGTGCCTGCCTTTTACCAGGGAGTTTGCCAAGACAACAGCCTCTGACTTCGTAGAAGGCATACTTTGGCGCAGACTTGGAGTGCTGGATCTTGTTGTCGGCTATGATTATGCCTGCGGTAAGGGCAGGCAAGGCGACATAGAGTTCATTAAAAAGGCGGGGTCACGGCTGGGGTTCAGGGTGCATGTGGTTCCTCCTGTGAAGGTAGACGGGAAGATAGTAAGCAGTACTGCAATCCGAGAGCTGGTTAAACAGGGGGATATGAAAGAAGTAAGGAAGATGCTTGGAAGGTACTATCAGATAAGGGGAATTGTGAGGAAGGGCAAGAAGAGGGGAGGGCCGGTGGTTGGATTTCCAACGGCCAACTTGGCCATAAACAAGGAAGATCTGTGTCCCAAACCCGGTGTTTACGCAGTGCAGGTGCTTCATGGGGAGTCATGCTACAAGGGGGTAATAAATATAGGATATAATCCTACCTTCGGAGACAATAAACTCGGAGCCGAGGTTCACATCTTTGATTTCAACCGGGACATCTACGGCCACGAAATCAAGGTGAATCTGGTGGCAAGAATCAGGGACGAAAAAAAGTTTTCAGGGCCGCAAGAGCTGGCAGCTCAGATTTCTACAGATATCGAAAAGGCACGGGATATTCTTTCAGGGCTGAATTGCTAAGGCGATTGAAGAATAAGAGCAATAAAAAAGGGAGGCTCCAATGCCTCCCTTTTTTATCCAAAATGCTGACTTTTTAGACTTCTTCTACTGTGATTGCTCCTACAGGGCATACCTCAACGCAGGTTTCACAGCCCAGGCAGTCATCAGGCCTTGCAATAACGGGCTTGTCATCCTCAAAATCATAAACTTCTGATGGACAAGCGTTCACGCATTCCTCATCGCCCTGGCATTTGTCAAAATCGATCTCGATCTGAAACATGGCTTCCTCCTTTTTTATTAATTTGCGGGGTAACTATTTCC
>JALVQQ010000021.1 GCA_027025395.1 Deltaproteobacteria bacterium
TGGAGACGCACATGAGAAAAAACATGATTATTATCCGGTATGAACTGCCGCGGGAATTTTTCTTCAGAAGAAACTGGGGCAGAATACGGTCAAGAGTTATGCGCTCAATCAGACCGGATACACCCACGTATGATGTGAGGACAGCACCGCTCAGCACCAGCGCCGCATCCACTGAAATAAGGCTCGACATGAATTCGCCGCCGGTAAGGCCGGCCATGTACGAAAGCAGATCAGCCTTGTGATTGCTCACCTGGGGAAGCGGAACCACCGCCAGGGCAAGAAACGCCATTAGCGGATTAAACACGCTCACAGCAATCCACATGTTGCGCAGTGTCTTGGGAAACACCCCTGGCTGCTGCTCTTCAACAAAGTTTGCAGAGCTTTCAAACCCTGAAATACCGAGCATTGCCGCTGAAAACCCCCAGAAGATGGCCATTGCAACCGATCCGTGCGGAACGGGAGCCCTGTTGTTTTCGAAAAAGACCCCCAGGCCGTGCTGAAAAAGATAATATCCTGCCGTGCCGGCAAGCAGACACAGCGATATGATATGAAACGAAAATATCACCACCGCCACTGCCGCGGACTCCCCTATGCCCATTATGGTAATGGCCATGAATATTGAAAGCAGGGCCACGGTTGCGCTGATTACAGGAAGCTGCGGCACCATGACATGAAGATAGTGCATTGCCTCGGATGCGGAGATCACGGCGGTCGCCATGTATGAAAGCAGGGTGAGTGTCGCAGCAAGGGAAGCCATGGATTTGCTGGTGGTGTTCAGCAGCGCATTATAGGCACCACCATTCAGAGGGAGCGCCCCTACCACTTCTCCGTATATCTTCCTGAAGAGATAGAGCACAAAGGCCACCAGGAGCAGCGCAATCCATGCGTACTGCCCGGCGGAAATAATGGAAAGCGCCGAGACGTAGAGGACAGATGAGGTTATATCATTGCCACAGATGGCAGTGGCCGGTATCTCTGAAAGTTTTTTTGTATGCGGCTTGACCGGCTGAAGGGCAGGGTCCGCGGAATGTTTCTTCTTCATGGCACCTCGGCACACGGCATGCGAACTGGAGTGGCCATAAGGCTAACACCTGATCACTTTTGAGGCCAGCTGCATGGAAGTGACTATATCAAGCATGTTTGTAGTCTCTCCCACGGCCCTTGACTCAAGCAGCCCGAAAAACTCGAGACAGGTGCCGCATACCAGTATGGATACGCCCCGTGCTTCAAGCCCTTCAAGTGCATCAAGGTTATCAGAGCCGTTCACAGCCAGTTTTACGCCGCTGTTTACAAATACCACTCTCCAGAGATCAGGCCCAAGCTCACCCAGTGTCCTGATAAAATTTTGCATAAGCTTCCGTCCAAGTTCATCATCACCGGCTCCGAGTGTATCCGAGGGGATAAATACCAGAATTTTCTGTGCCCCTGTTCCGGCATCATAAGAAGATGTGTCAGCCGCCAGGGCGCATGCGCCAGGCTCACCGCTTATAACGTACCTACCCTCCTGTTCCGCCGCACGGCTTTTTACTTCGTAGCCCTGGCTCTGGAGGAAACGGCTGACATTCTGCACCGCTGGCTCATTGTCAACCGTAATTTCGATTGGCTCAGATGGATGGGATGCAATAAGCTCCCGCGTCTCAAGCACCGGCTGGGGGCATGGAAGCCCGGAACAGTCTTTTTTAATCATGACAGTAACAGTCTGGTGTGTTTGATAGTTTTTTGCCCAATACGTTATCGGCACGTTTCGTTGCCGCGCCAGCCGCCTGTACCGCTGCGGCGCGCGATCCGGATCAACAGTCAGCGTCAGGCCGCTTTCCCTTCATGCCTTTGAATAACCGCCCATTCCTCAAAATTGAACCGCGGGCTGACCAAGGCCCGCACGACATCCCCGCCAAGGGCCTGTTTCAGGACCCCACCCTCAAGGTCGCGAATTTCAAGAACTTCAAGGGGGATTGTCCCAATACCCCTGTCCATGTACTCGAGGCGGTCCCCCGGCCTTAAAAGATGCCCGACTCTCAACACAGGCTCACTGCCTCCCTGAACGACGACAGCGGCCGGAGAATAGTCGCTCCGTGCCTGCCTTCCGCTGTACAACATATCCCGGCGTCCAGGAGGGCCATCAATGAAATTTTCTGTATATCCCCGTGACCCGTAAACATCAAGCCCCGTTGCAAATTCATCCGGAATTACAGGCCTCGCATCATCTATCCACCGCCCCGTATCCTGATCCAGGAATTCCGTCATGTAGTCAATGGCGGCCCTGTAAATCCTGGTCACTCCCGCAACGTAAAAGAGCCCCTTCATGCGCCCCTCGATCTTGAAACTGGAAACCCCGGCATCAGCAAGCTCCGGAAGGCGTCTGATCAGGCAGAGATCCCTTGAGTTGAAAATATTGACTCCCCGGCGGTCCTCCTCGACAGGGAAGTACTCGCCCGGCCGCTTCTCCTCCTGCAGGGCATAGCGATAGCGGCATGGATGGGCGCACTCTCCGCGGTTTCCGTCCCTGCCGGTCATGTACAGGCTTAGCATGCACCTGCCGGAATAGGAAATGCAAAGGGCGCCATGCACAAAAACCTCTGTATCAATGCCAGCCGATGAAATCTCTGCTATCTCCGACAGGGTGAGCTCCCTGGCAATATTGACCCGGCAGGCCCCCTGCTCCTTCCAGAAAAGGGCTGACTCCCTGTTCGTTGTGTTGGCCTGCGTGGAGATATGTATCGGAACGCCGGGGGCCACGCGGCGGGCAGTCCTGAATATGCCCGGGTCTGATATTATAAAGGCGTCAACCCCCACATCCGAAAGCCAGGCGAGGTAATCGGGCACATGACGGATATCGCTGTTATGCGCGAATATATTGACGGTAACGTACGCCCTGGCTCCACGGTCGTGACAAAAGGCCACGGCCTCCTCAATCTCTTTTTCAGACAGATTGCCGGCATTTGCCCTGAGATTAAGGTCCCGCCCTCCGAAATAAACCGCGTCAGCCCCGTAATGCACCGCAATTTTGAGCTTTTCAAGGTTGCCCGCCGGAGCAAGCAGCTCAATCATCCTCGTAACTCCTTGCAATTACCTGGCGTCTTCCCATTGAATCAGTGGGGGTCACCACACCGTCACGCTCCATCTGCTCAATCATGCGGGCAGCCCTGTTGTAACCTATCCTCAGGCGCCGCTGAAGCCCTGAAATCGAGGCAAGCCCTGTGGAGGTTACAATTTCAACGGCCTCATCATATTTTTCATCCTCAAATTCTCCACCTCCGGAGCCACCTTCTCCGGCATCTCCCGGAACAGCCTCTGTAACCGCAGGATCATAGTCAGGTTCACCCTGGGCCTTGAGGAATTCAACCACCTTTATAATTTCATTCTCGGAAACATAGGCGCCATGAATACGCTCAGGGGCGGATGATCCTGGAGGCAGGAACAGCATGTCCCCCATGCCAAGCAGCCGCTCCGCGCCCATAACGTCAAGTATCGTCCTTGAATCCACCTTGGACGACACCTTGAACGAGAGCCGTGCAGGGAAATTGGCCTTGATCAGCCCGGTAAGCACGTCAACTGACGGACGCTGGGTTGCAATAAGCAGATGAATGCCCGCGGCCCTGGCCATCTGCGCAAGCCTTGCGATTGCAGCCTCCACCTCCTTTGATGAAACCATCATGAGATCCGCCAGCTCATCAATTATCACCACGAGGTATGGGAGTTTCTCTTCTGCCTTGGAGTTGTAGCCTTCAAGATTTCTTGCATGAGCCTCCTCAAGAAGATGGTAGCGCCTCTCCATCTCCATGACCGCCCATTTAAGGGCGCGTGTTGCCTCCTTTGGCTCGCTGACCACCGGGTGAATCAGGTGCGGAATGCCGTCATACAAGGATAGCTCAATCCTTTTGGGATCTATCATCAGCAGCCTCAGGGCGTCAGGCCCGAGCCTGTAAAGCAGGGAGCAGATCATGGCGTTGAGGCCGACACTCTTGCCAGTGCCGGTTGCCCCGGCAATAAGCAGATGAGGCATTCGCGCCAGATCGGTCACCACCGGCTGGCCTACAATATCATGCCCCAAGGCAAGCAGAAGCTTGCCGTTATTGTTGAGAAAAATGTCGCTGCCCAGTATCTCCTTGAGCCAAACTCCCTGCCTTGTGGCATTGGCAAGCTCGATCCCTATAACCGCCTTGCCCGGAATCGGAGCGACAATTCTCACGCTGTGGGTTTTCAGGGCAAGCGCCAGATCATCAGCCAGGGAGGCCACCTTGTTGATCTTGACCCCAGGAGCGGGTGAAAATTCATACATGGTCACCACCGGACCGGGACAGATCTCCACCACCTTTCCGGCAACACTGAAATCAAGGAGTTTCTGCTCCAGTATCCTGGCGTTCTCCAGATAAACATCCCTGTCGATCTTGACTTCCTGAGGGGGAACATCCTTGAGGAAGGAAAGTGGAGGAAGCCTGAACTCGCCTTTCAACGGCTTGATTTCAAAATCTTTTTTGATGTTATCGCCGTTTCCGCCAGGCGCGTCGGCAGGCTGTGAAATATCCTTTCCGGCACTGTCAACAGTGCCGGGCCTGGCCGGGGCCGTAATTTTGGGCTCATTTTGCTGTTCATCAGCGCCGGAACCAGCCAAACGGCCTGAAGCAGAACTCTTCCGCCTCCCTGTTCTCCCAGCCGAACCGCCTGAATCATCCGCTACGGCCTTGCCTGCCGGCCCCTTTCCTTCCGGCTCCTCCGTGTCTTCCCCTCCCTGTTTCCGCCTGCCCGGACCAGCAAGGCATGAAAAACCCCGGATACACAGTTTCGGGAATGATGGAACCGCTGTTACAAGGCCTGCAAACAGCATGAGCAGTGAGAAAAGAACAGATCCGCCGGTTCCTGTCCACGAAGTAAAAAAATCAACAAGAAAGATTCCGGCAAGTCCGCCCGCCCTGAACATAAAATCCGAGTGTATCCAGTTTGACATCAGGGTCAGGATCATGGTGGCTGAAACAGTTATCAAAAGCCATCCGGTGTACACCACAAAACCAGGCCCCTTTGCCGGCCTGGCCGGATTGATCAGCCGGAATGCGCCGTAAAGGAACCACGCAGACGTGATCCAGGCGGCGTGTCCCAGCATGTCGCGCAGGAAACCGGCAAGGTGAGCGCCCACGATTCCCATCCAGTTCCTGACATCTCCTGAAGCATAGTGATTCAGGGAAGGATCATCCGGAGTGTAGCTGGCAAGGGAAAGGGCAAGAAAGACAGCGGCGCTTACAAGCGCGGCTGCTCCAACGAGCCTGCCTGGCGTGAATTCAAGATCATCCTCTGCATCAACGGACCTTCTGCCTCCGCGGGAGGAATCCCGCACGCCTGTTTTGGATCTGTCTTTTTTCTGTTTCAATGTCTTTCCCGCACCGGCCGGATTTTCACGGCCCGGCCGGACACAAATGTTTCAATTTCCCGGATCATCCGGCAGCACTTGGTTAAAATCCATGGCAATCCCCACAATGCACGGCGTCAAGGGTGCGTTATGGCGAAAATTTTATTATGGTTTATTGCAGCGGCTTTTTCAACAGTTGCCACCATGCTCTGTCAGGTATGTTATAATAATAATCACTTCAGCGTTCAATGCGCCCTTGAGCCATGACACTTTCCGGAGTGGCCAGGCCAAGGCGGCAATGTTTCGGTTATTCAAGGAGATTTTGTATGAAAAAATTTATAATTATATCACTCCTTTTTATTGCAGGCACAAGTTGTTTTGCACCTTCTGCCATTGCCGAACTCCGCAAAAACAAGATAGCTGTCCTTCCCTTTTCTGTGCAGGGGGAAAAGTTTGAAACAGATGACATGGGAAAGATAGTTTCGGAATGGCTCATCACCGCATTCGTAAAGGACGGACGGTTCGAAGTGGTTGAGCGCCGTCTGCTGGGCCAGGTTCTTGAAGAGCAGAAGATGGTTGACACCGGCATTGTAAGCCAGGAGGCCGCAACTGAAATAGGAAGGATACTGGGAGTTAAGGTAATCATTACCGGCTCGGTCATGAAACTTACCAACGCCATAGAGGTAAATGCCCGTATTATTGACGTCAGCAATGCATCCATTGTAACCGCCGAGTATGCATCATCTCCGAGCGTGTCGGGCCTGCACCATGAAGTCATCAGGATGGCGAAAAAGATCATGAAAAACTTTCCCCTGCAGGGATATGTTGTGAACCGCAAGGAAGATTCTGTGATGATTGACCTGGGTTCAAACGCGGGGGTCAAACCCGGCATGAGATTCATGGCCTACAGGGAAGGAGAGCCTGTTCGCCATCCCCGTACCGGCAAGGTCATCTACATCGAGAAAAAGAAAACAGGCACAATTCGCATCACCTCCACCGCCAATACCATTTCGAAGGGCGTTATCATTGAAGAGACACCGGAAAACGCTGTAAAATATGGAAACCTGGTGGAGAGCATCAAGGACGACGCGGACGAAACGCCTGCGGATCTCCCCTCTGCTCCAGGGCAGCAGGCTTCATCATCCCTTTATGTGCACACCGTTCCCCCGAATGCCAGGGTCAGGATCCTGAATATCAAGCCTCCTTACAAACCAGGCATGTCACTGAGGCCCGGCGCATACCTGCTGGAGGCCTCTGCGCCTGGCTATGTCACTGAAAAACAGTGGATAACCATCAAACCAGGTGAAGCAAGGCGTGTGGAGATCGGGCTGAGAACTGCCGCATCTCCATACCCTGCCATCCACAGGCCGCCCCGAACCGAACTTGACCGCTATATAGCCATGCTGGAATCATCCGATTCAAGACAGGTGAGACGTGCCGCAAAGTATCTGGCCAAACGCTATTCCCGGAGCACCCGGGCCCTTCAAGCCGCGCGGCGGGTACTGCTTTCAGGCTGCAGGAAAAAAAGCGACGACAGGCACTACGTTGACGCCCTGGCGTATCTCTGCAAAATGCTGGGCAAATCGCATGACCTGCGGTACAAGGAGGCGCTTGAAACCGTGGCCAAAAAGGCCAAGGCCAAGAAACTGAGGAAATATGCCTCAAAGAGCCTGGAAATCCTGGAAAACAAATAGATGTCAGACATGCACAATAACAGTCACCAGGGCCTTTTGGCAGGCCGTGAACCCGGCGTGGTGATGGAAGAGGCCAAGAGGCTGCTTCCGTGGATGCGGGAACTGAGAAGGGCCATACACCGTCACCCTGAACCTGGCTTCAGGGAGTTCAAAACAGCCTCGCTGTTAAGCGCCAGGCTTGATGAAGCAGGCATCCCTCACACCCGGGGCATTGCCGGAACGGGCATTGTGGCCGACATATCCCGGGGGTCGTCTTCGGCAGCCCCCAACGGCCTCCAGGGAGGAACCCAACCCTGCGTCGCTCTGAGGGCTGACATGGACGCCCTTCCCCTGCTGGAGGAAACAGGGCTTCCCTTCTCCTCCACAATCCCCGGAATGATGCACGCCTGTGGACACGACGGCCACTGCGCCATGCTTGCGGGG
>JALVQQ010000022.1 GCA_027025395.1 Deltaproteobacteria bacterium
GTGCAAGGGGCGGGGGGGGGGGGCGGGGGGGGGGGGGGGTCGGAAGGCGGGGCGGCAGGGTCGAGGGCGTTGTGGAGGGACGAAGGGGGGAAAAAATAGATATAATCCTGTGGAGTCCCGATCCGGCGAAGTACGTCTATAATGCACTTGCGCCTGCTGATTGTTCACAGGTTATTGTGGATGAGGCAAATGAGTCATTGGAGGTAATAGTTCCGGATGACCAGCTTTCCCTGGCCATTGGCCGTCAGGGGCAGAATGTACGGCTTGCGGCCCGTCTTCTTGACTGGAAGATTGACGTAAAGAGCGAGACCCGTTATGCCCATTATCAGGATCCGGACTATGTTGAAATGCTCAGGCTTGAAAACATGACTGAAAATATTGCGGATCGCCTTTATAAAAATGGCATTACCTCATTGCGAAAGCTCGCGGAGGCAAACCCCGATGAACTTCGAGCGGATGCGGCAGTTTTTGTTGAACCGGCAAGGGAGTATCTTGCGAGGCTGGAGAACAGCCAGGAAGACGAATCCCAGCCTCCGGAAAGCCGTGAAGATGCTTCAGATGCAGAGATGGTGCCTCATGAATCAGAGAATGTAGCGGGGCTGTCCGCCCGAAAGGAATCAGACAACGAGCCGGAACAGGCGGATGATAAGGTTGGTGAAGGTGTTCAGGTCAGTGATTTTAGCCCCAAGGAAGGGGAGCCTGCCTGAATTCAATGGCGGAAAAACCGTTTGGACCGGTTAGAACCTGTATTGTTTGCAGGAAAAAATATCCAAAACGTGATCTTGTCAGGCTGGTGCTGAGGGATGGTGCCGCAGTAGTTGATTCAAGGCAGAAAATGTCCGGGCGCGGGGCGTATGTATGTGGCAGTCGCTGCATGGAAAAGGCTGCAATGAATGTTAAAGGCTGCCTTGACAGGGCATTCAGGCTTGGCGGCAAGCCGGTCCGGCTGGAAATGCCTGACTAGTTTTAGATTGCTTGTTTTGCCCTGGCAGTGCCGGTGGCAAGCTGAATACAACCATCAATGTGTATATTGTTTATAGTGCAGGCACCGTGAACAGACAAAGAACTATAACATTCGGGGGATAATTGCAGGAATGGCAAAAATAAGAGTCCATGAGCTGGCCAAGGAGTTTGGCATGACCAGCAAGGAAATGGAAGCCAGAATCAAGGATATGGGCTTTTCCATCAAAAATTACATGAGCACACTCGAGGATTTTGAAGTGCAGGAAATAAGCCGGCGTTTAAAGGCCGAGGCAGGTGAGGAGGAGAAAAAGGCTCCTCCTGCCAGGAAGGTGGTGCGCCGTCGTCACAAGGTGGTGCGGGTTAAAAAAGTGGTGCGGATTAAAAAGTCTGACGCCGGTGAATCCGGACAGGCGCCGGCGGAAAAACCCTCAAGGCCTGAGAAAGAACAGGCGGAGTCCATTGAGGAAACCGCCCAGAAACCTTCCGCCATTTCATTGTCCGAGTCAGCTCCTGAAGACAAGGCCCCTGTTGCTGAATCAGCCGAAGATGCTGAATGTTCTGCATCCCCCGAAGCAGAAGTGGCAGAGCGCGTGGAGCAGCGGCAAGGGGACACCGATGACCATGGCCCGGCCAAGCAGGAACCTGTCTCTTCGGAAGCCGGAAAGGTAGAGGCCGGGAGCGAGCCGCAACAGCAGGAGGATATCCTTGAATCCGGGTCGCCGGCTGAATCGCTTTCCGCAACTGAAGGGGCCGGAGAGGAGCCTGGGCAGGGGAGTGAGGAATCTGTTGAAAAGGCTGGCGGCGCGGTTGCGTCCCGGCCCGAAGGGACTGTAACTGAACCGGAGACAGCAGGCACGGATTCAATATCGTCGTCCGCAAGGGAAGTCTCCGAAGGTTCTGAAAAACAAAAGAAGAAAAAAAAGGAAGAAAAGCAGAAAGCCCCGAAACAGTTCGTCAAGATAGTTGACAGGGTAAGGATTGATCTTTCCAGGACCGCCAAGCCTGCCAGGCAGGCAAGGCCTCCGCGCCCGGAGAGAGGCAAAAAGAGTGCCGCGCCCGCGGGAGGAGCTCCTGCCACCGGGCCTGCGCCGGATGCTTCTCCTGGCATGTCAAGGGGAGGCAAGCGCAAAAAGGGGAAACGGGTTGTCCAGGGCAGCGAGCTGGGCAGTGGCAAGAGGCAGAAGAATCTCAAGAAACGCTGGGGAAAACATAAATCCATTGATCGTATTCTTGCTGATGAGGACGGAGTAATCAAGGGCAGGAAAGGCGGCAAGGCCAAACAGCAGGCCAGGCCCGCTGGCACAGCGCCCATCAAGGCGGAAAAGAGAAAGTTCGCCATATACGAGACAATTCAGCCTGTGGAAATGGCCAAGAAGATGGGTGTCAAGGTGGGCGATATCATTATGAAGCTTATGCAGCTTGGAGTGATGGTGACCGCCAACCAGTCAATAGATTATGAAACTGCGGCCCTTGTAGCTGATGAATTCGGGTATGAAATCGAAAAGAAGGCGGTTGCCGAGGACCTTGTTCACCAGGAAGATGAACGTGATGGCGGCGAGGCTGTTCCAAGGCCCCCTGTCATCACGGTTATGGGACACGTTGATCACGGCAAGACTTCTCTTCTGGACGCAATAAGGCGTGCCGATGTGGCAAAGCGGGAAGCAGGCGGAATCACGCAGCATATAGGAGCTTACAAGGTTAAGCTGGCCTCTGGAGATGAGGTGGTGTTTCTTGATACGCCAGGTCACGAGGCTTTCACTTCAATGAGGGCGAGGGGTGCCAGCATTACTGATATCGTTGTGCTGGTAGTGGCTGCCGATGACGGAGTCATGGCCCAGACCAGAGAGGCTATTGATCATTCGCGGGCGTCAGGCGTCCCCATAATTGTTGCCGTGAACAAGATTGACAAGGCCGGAGCCGATCCTGAAAGGGTAAAGCGCGAACTGGCCGAGATAGGGCTGGTCCCTGAAGACTGGGGTGGTGATACCATTTTTGTCAACGTGTCAGCAAAACTGGGCACCGGCATTGAAGAGTTGCTCGATATGATGGTGCTTCAGGCCGAGGTGCTGGAGCTCAAGGCCGATCCCAACCGGAGGGCGCGCGGACATGTCATAGAATCACGCCTGGACAGGGGGCGAGGACCTGTGGCAACTCTCCTGGTCGAGGAGGGTACCCTCAGGGTAGGGGAAGCCATGGTCGCGGGTCTTTATCATGGCAAGGTCAGGGCAATGATAAATGACAGGGGTGAAAAGGTCGGGGAGGCAGGCCCGTCCACCCCGGTCGAGGTGCAGGGACTGGCTGGAGTGCCTGATCCAGGCAGTGAATTTATTATTCTCGAAAACGAGAGAAAGGCCCGTGAGGTTGCCGAATACCGGCAGCGCAAGGCCCGTGAGGCAGAACTTGTGAAGGGGAGCGCTGTCAGCCTTGAAACCATGTTCCAGAAGATTGAGCAGGACAAGCTCAAGGTCTTTAATATCGTCCTCAAGGCTGATGTTCAGGGTTCACTCGAGGCCTTAACGGATTCCCTCAGGAAGCTTGCCACTGACAAGATACGTCTTGAGGTTGTGAGGGGCGGCATTGGCGCCATAACAGAATCTGATGTGCTTCTTGCCGCTGCCTCCAAAGCAGTCATCCTCGGTTTCAATGTCAAACCCGTTTCCAAGGCCAAGGCGCTTGCCGAGCATGAGGGCGTGGAAATAAGGTTCTACGATGTCATCTATCATGCCCTTGAAGATATCAAGGCGGCAATGGTCGGCATGCTGGAGCCGGTTTACCGGGAGGTTGAGCTTGGAAGGGCGGAGGTCCGTGAAACATTCCATATCAGCAAGGTTGGCACCATTGCGGGATGCAAGGTGGTTGAGGGAGTAATCAGAAGAAACGCCGAGGCACGCCTGCTGCGTGACAATGTTGTGATATACAAGGGCAGGATTGCCTCACTGAAACGCTTCAAGGACGATGTTCGCGAGGTTCAGGCTGGTTATGAATGCGGCATGAGCTTTGACAAATTCAATGATATCAAGGTTGGAGATGTGATTGAAGCCTTCGAGATGGAAGAGGTGGCTCCAGAGCTGGGCGAGTCAGTAGCTGATAAAGAGGAGAGTAGCCAGAACGGACAGGCGGAGTGAATTGGTTGTCGGAACATTGAAAATCAGATTGAGGCTTGCGGAAAATCACTCCCTTAAAGGAAAGCGTAAAGTGGTAAAGAGCATCATGGCGCAGATGGGAAACAGGTTTAATATTTCAGTGGCTGAGGTAGCGCTTAATGACGCTTGGCAGCAGGCAGAAATTGGCGTGGCCGCAGTGGGCAACAGTGAAGCCTTTATCAACTCTGTCCTGGACAAGGTAATGGATTTTGTTGAAAGGACAGTGCCTGCCGAGGTACTTCACTATGATCTGGAAATTCTCCACCTTGGAGATGGAGCGCTCTGATATGCCGGGAAATTTTTCACGTTCGAGCAGGGTTGCGGATCTGATGCAGCATGAGGTGGCGTCCATTATTGCCAACGAGCTGAAAGACCCGGGTATAAGGGGCCTGGTCACGCTGGTGGAAGTTGAGCTTACACGCGACCTGCACCACGCGACTCTCTGGATTTCGGTGCTGGGCACAAAAGCCGAGAAAAATTCAACAATGAAAAGCCTTGAAAGGGCGAGAGGTTTTATCAGGACAGTGCTTGGCCGCAGGCTCAAGATACGGAAGATGCCTGAACTCAGATTTCGTCTCGACCGTTCAATAGATGCCAGGGAAGAGATTGAAAGGCTGCTCTCCGATGTTTGATCCCGGTAACATGGATGCCCTTGAAAGGGTAGCAGACACCTTGCGTGTGTCTGAGCGGCTGGTTCTTACCTGCCATGTGCACCCGGACGGCGATTCACTTGGCTCCATGCTTGGCCTTCGGCTCGCCCTCGAAGCTATGGGCAAGAAGGTGATCTGCTACTGTCAGGACCAGCCGCCATCCAATCTCGGTTTTCTGCCGGGAATTGACAGGATTGTCCATGATGTTGACGTGCCCCTTGACTCCGGAACAACTCTGGTAATGCTTGATTGCAGTGAGACCAGGAGGATTGGCGGCATGGGCCCGAGCCTGGTGTCAAGCGCCGGAGGCCTGGTGGTCATTGATCATCACCTGGGGCAGGATATGTGCAGGGAATTGTCGGACGTGCCGTGTGTTCAGTATATAAATCCTGAAATTTTCGCCACAGGCGCGGTATGCGTTGCGCTGCTTGATGTAATGGGGTGTGATATTACTCCTGATATTGCCACCTGCTTCTATACAGCCATCCTTACCGATACCGGTTCGTTCAGGCACAGCAACACCACGCCGCTGGCATTCCACATTGCGGCAAGGCTTGTTGAGAGCGGCGCCGATCCCTATGAGATTTCCGACCGCATTTTTGAAAGGGTAACCTATGCAAAATTAAGGCTTCTTGCCATGGCCCTTGACAACCTCACCATTGAGGCAGGAGGAATGGCTGCCATAATGCATATTTCCCTTGACATGCTTGAAAGGGCGGGCGCGTCTCTTTTCGATGCGGACGATTTCGTGCGTTACCCCAGGGCACTTGACGGTGTGGAGGCCTCGGCTCTCATCAAGGAGACAGAACCGGGCAAGATATCCGTGAGCATGCGTTCCCGTTCATGGTTTAATGTGGCCGGCCTTGCAAAATCATTCGGAGGCGGCGGTCATTTTCATGCAGCCGGTTTCCGAACCCGGGGTGATGTTTCCATGTGGCGGAGCCGGTTGGCCGAGATACTTTCCAGGGAACTGGCCCAAAAACAGGAGCAGAACGAACGAAATGGCTGACGCCGTGCTTCTTCTTGATAAACCATCCGGTATAAGCTCGTTCAGGGCCGTAAGGGCTGTGGCCAGGCTCTTCGGAGTAAAAAAGGCAGGTCATGCCGGAACCCTTGACCCGATGGCGACAGGTCTGCTTGTGGTCTGCATGGGACGGGCCACCAAGCTTTCACGGTTTATCATGGAGGGCGCCAAGGAGTATGAGGGCAGGATGCTTCTTGGAGTGGCAACTGATACATACGATGCAGAGGGACGCATCACGGAGGAAAATCATATTCCTGCCGGGCTCGACCTCAACACTGTCCGAAAAGAGGCCTCGCTTCTTACCGGCAGGATACTCCAGTCACCGCCGCCTTTTTCAGCAGTCAAGCACAAGGGGGTGCCAATGTACAAACTTGCCCGAAAGGGAGAGCTTGTGCGTAAGGAGCCAAGGCCTGTATCAGTTTCAGGTTTTGCAGTAGAGGATGCTGGCTTTCCCGAACTCAGGTTCAGGATAACCTGTTCAAGAGGCACATATATAAGGTCTCTTGTCCATGAACTTGGGCAGAGACTGGGCACCGGGGCCCATATGACCGCCCTGAGGAGGACACGGTGTGGCGATCTTGATGTTGACCGTGCCTTTACCCTGGATGATCTGTCAATGCTTGCGGAGAGCGGAAATCTGGAAGCCTGCCTGATGGATGTGACGGATGCCCTTTCCCATATCCCCTCGATTGTAATAGAGCAGGATGATGCACTGGCCTTGAGGCAGGGCAGGGGAATGGAGATTTCCAGGCTTGCCTGTGGGCAAGATATGGCATCTTGTTCTGGCAGCAGCAGTGGCCTGCCTGGCAGCAACCGCCAGTCCGGGCCTTTTGTAAAACTTGTAATGCCCAGGGAAGGGCGGGAAGAACTGGTGGCTGTAGCCAGGCCTCCGTGGCATGGAGTTCGTGGAGGCAGGCTTGTTACTGAAAAAATCTGGCAATAGATTTGTATTTTATCATGTTGTGCATCAACAATAACATAAGTACTTAATCCTTGCGGTACCCCTGGGAAATGACCCGGGTATTGCAGTTGTTTCAGCCCAAAAAACAAAAAATGTAAATGTATTTTCAAGGAGGAATACGAAAGTGGCTTTAGATGCTGAAAGCAAAAAAGAGATAATTGAGAAGTTCAAGATTCACCCTACCGATACCGGTTCGCCAGAGGTCCAGATAGCTCTTCTCAGCTCAAGGATCGCCTATCTGACGGACCATTTCAAGGTACACAAGAAGGATCATGGCTCCCGAAGAGGGCTTCTCAAGCTCGTAGGCCAGAGGAGGCGTCTGCTTGACTATCTCAAGGATCAGGATATTGAGAGATACAGAACAATTATCAAGAAGCTTGGAATAAGAAAATAGTGGCCATTCGGGCAGAAGGCCTGCAGCCACTGTGGGTATGGTGCTTATGTGTTTCTGCGTGGAGAGTGCGGTTCGACCAAGCATCAGCCATGCCAGGTGTTAGGCCGGGTCGGGAACTGTCACCGTTATACAGCGGTGTAGAGAGGAAAACTGTTTGATGATCAAATTAGAAACAAGGTTGAATGACAAGACAATAGCCTTTGAAACAGGAAGACTTGCCAAACAGGCAAATGGTTCCGTGCTGGCTTCCTGTGGAGATACCAGGGTACTTGTTACTGCTACAGCATCAAAGGAGCCCAGGGAGGGAGCAGATTTTCTGCCACTCATGGTGGATTATCAGGAGATGTTTTACGGCTCGGGGAGAATCCCGGGGAACTATTTCAGGCGTGAGATCGGACGTCCAAGCGAGAAGGCCACCCTCACCTCAAGACTGATAGACAGGCCTTTGCGTCCACGATTCCCGGAAGGCTATTACTATGATACCCAGATCATTGCCACAGTCCTTTCGGTTGATCCTGAAATAGATCCGGACGTAATAGCCATCACTGCGTCGTCCGCGGCTCTCTGCGTGTCGGACATCCCGTTTGACGGACCCATAGCAGGGCTAAGGATTGGCCGGGTGGACGGTGATTTCATAACAAATCCATCCTTTGGCCAGCTTGTTAATTCAGATATGGATATTGTTGTGGCAGGCACCAGGGACAATATTGTCATGGTGGAAGGCTGGGCCGCGGTGCTGCCGGAGGATGATATTGTCGAGGCCATAATGCATGGCCAGAAGGCCCTGGCACCCTTGCTTGACCTGCAGGAAGAGCTGACTGAGCAGGCTGGCAAGGCCAAATTCACAGTCACACCGCCTGAGAAAGACGCGTCTCTGATCCAGGCGGTAAGGGAAGCGGGTGCGGAGCTGATGCGCGAGGTTATTTCCATACCCGAAAAGATGCGCAGGGGCCAGAAAAAACGCGAGGTTAAGGACAAGGTTCTTGCCAGGCTTGCCGAGTCATATCCAGATCATGAGAAGGAGATAGGGGCTGCTCTCAAGGATTTGGAAAAGGAGATGATGCGGCAGCTAATTGTCAGGGATCGCCGCAGGCTTGATGGCCGCGGTTTTGAAGATGTCCGTCCTGTCTCGTGTTCAATAGGGGAGCTTCCCAGGGCGCATGGCTCCGCTGTGTTCACCCGTGGCGAAACCCAGGTTCTTGCAGTCGCCACTCTTGGCAGCGCGGATGATGAGCAGCGTATTGATACGCCGCTGGGCGACCGCTACAAGCACTTCATGCTGCATTATAATTTTACTCCGTACAGTGTCGGTGAGGTTCGGATGATGCGCGGGCCTGCCCGGCGCGATATCGGTCATGGCGCATTGGCGGAACGTGCGGTGGCCGCGGTTATTCCTCTTGCAGAAGATTTTCTGTACACCATCAGGGTAGTGGCGGAGGTCCTGGAGTCAAATGGCTCATCTTCCATGGCCTCGGTTTGCGGCGCCACTCTTGCTTTAATGGATGCGGGCGTACCCATACGCGACATGGTAAGCGGTGTCGCAATGGGTCTGATAATGGATGAAGAATCAGGCGAGTCCATTATTCTGACGGATATCCTTGGTGATGAAGATCATCTAGGCGATATGGATTTCAAGGTTACAGGGACCGAGGAGGGGGTAACGGCCCTCCAGATGGATATAAAGGTATCGGGCATTACCGAGGAAATAATACGTACCGCCCTTAAACAGGCTCGTGATGGTAGAGTTCACATCCTGGGCAAAATGCGCGAGGCAATCAGTGAGCCGCGCAAGCAGCTTTCCCAGCATGCGCCTCGTATTACTTCCATAAAGATAAATCCTGAGAAAATAAAAGATGTAATCGGGCCCGGCGGAAAGGTAATCAAGGGGATAATCGCCGATACCGGCGTAAAGATGGATGTTGATGACTCAGGGACAGTGAACATCTTTTCCTCGGATGCCGCTGCTGCGGAAAAGGCGCTTCAGATTGTAAAGGATATCACCAGGGAGCCGGAAATCGGCGAGGTATACAGCGGCACTGTGAAGAAGATTACGGATTTTGGCGCCTTTGTAGAGATTCTGCCAAGGGTTGACGGCCTTGTTCATATCTCCCAGCTTGAGCATCACCGTGTAGAAAACGTGCGAGACGTGCTCAAGGAGGGGGATACTGTCAAGGTCAAGGTCATTGATATAGACCGGCAGGGCCGTATCAAACTAAGCAGAAAGGCCCTGCTTGATTGATTGCCCATGCAGATAGCAAGTACATTTGACAAAACGGTTCTGCCCAGTGGACTGACCGTTATAACAGAGACCGTACCCGGAGCCCGTTCGGTTGCAATCGGCATCTGGGTCAATGTTGGCTCAAGGGATGAAACGTCTGAAACGTCAGGCGTTTCTCATTTTATTGAGCATATGATTTTCAAGGGTACGGAGCGGCGTACCGCCTTTGATATTGCCAAGACCTTTGACCGGATGGGAGGTTTTTCCAATGCCTTTACCTCCAGGGAAACCACCTGTTTCCATGCCCGGGTCCTGGATATTCACCTTGACACCGTAACAGACCTTCTGGCAGACATACTGTTGAATTCCAGGTTTGACGAGGCGGAGGTGCAGAGGGAAAAGCAGGTGATACTGCAGGAAATCAGCATGGTGGAGGATACGCCAGACGATTATGTGCATGAACTGTTCAATGGATACATCTGGGGCGACAATCCGTTGGGCCGATCCATCCTTGGCACAAGGCAGCGTGTAAAGGGATTTGACTCGGCATTTCTGAAGGAGTTTGTAAACAGAAGCTATGTAGCTCCCAAAATAGTGGTTGCGGCGGCAGGCAATATTGAACATCAGGCGTTTCTGCAGCGTATTGCCGGGCTTTTTGACTCTCTTCCCGATTCTGACGGCTCACTTCCCCGGCGCGAATTACCGGCCATGAACCCTGGGACACTCTTCAATCACAGGGACTGTGAACAGGTGCACATGCTGATGGGGTATCCCGGCGTTTCCGCCTCGGATGAGTCCAGATATGCGGCAGCCATGCTGAATGTTATCCTTGGCGGTTCCATGAGCTCCAGGCTGTTCCAGGAAATTCGTGAAAAACGGGGGCTTGCCTATTCAGTTTATTCATATTTAACATCCTACCAGGATGCAGGTGTTATGGGAATGTATGCGGGAGTTGCTCCGGATACCTGTTACGACGTTGCCGCACTGATGCAGTCTGAATTCCGCCGTATTGCCAGGGAGCCTGTTTCTGTTTCGGAACTGGAGGCCGCGTGCGACCAGGTCAAAGGTGCCATACTGCTGGCGTCAGAGGGCATGGATTCCCGTATGTCCCGCATAGCCAAAAATGAACTCTTCCTTGGGAAGCAGGTGAGTTACCAGGAGATTGAAGATCGTTTCAACGCCGTTACCAGGGATGAAATAATGCAGGTGGCCTCCAGGGCCCTTGAAGCCAGGCCTGCCCTGGTCATGCTTGGCCCCCTGGATGATACTGAAATCTCAAGGTGTGAGACCCTGGTAATCTGAGGTGGAGAGCCGCACAAGGCGTTTCGGCAACGGGATTCACTCGTTAGCAAAAAAATCCGGGCGGATAGAAATATCCGCCCTTGCTGTTTCAGGCGGTTGCTGATGCTACTGATAACGGAATTCCAGCGTCCTTCAGGCTGACGCAAGAGGATCGGAACCGATAGACTGGGAAGTTGCAAACAGAAGGAGGTTGGATGTGAATGTAAAAGTAGAGATAAAACGTCTTGCACATGGAGATAGTGTAAATCTGCCTGCCTATATGTCAGAACTTGCGGCTGGACTGGATCTGTGCGCCGCGCTGGATTTTCCGGTCATCCTTGCTCCAGGAGAGATTGCAGTGATACCAACAGGACTTGCAGTGGCCCTGCCACCTGGTTATGAGTTCCAGATCAGGCCGAGAAGCGGCCTTGCCATCAGGAAGGGGCTGACGGTTGTAAATGCTCCGGGCACCATAGATGCTGATTACCGGGGAGAGATCAAGGTAGGGCTCATCAATCTTGGTGACAGGGAGGTTACCATAGAATCAGGCCAGCGTATCGCACAGATGGTGCTTGCTCCCGTGCCCCGGGTGGAGTGGGTTGAGGTAACGGAACTGGATCCAACACCCAGGGGGGAAGGCGGCTTCGGGCATACCGGGGTCTGAACCACTCATCTTTTCCTGGTCAAGTCCTGTGCCGGGGTGTGCCGCGTTTTCTCAACAGGGCCATAAGGGCAAAACCCGTCAGGATTATAACCATGCCGGCAGTTGACAGCACAGGCACCGCCACAGGTTCATGTTGAATGGTCAGTATTGCCAAATCGCTGTCACTGGGATGATGTATGCCCGGCAGGGCATTTCCCCGCTCGTCAACGGGTGTGGCTTCCACAGTGGCCCTGTTTTCAAGCCCTTCCGCCCTGTTTGTTTCATAATAGTAGGTAATGGAGGCGCCTGGCTGAAGCGGCAACGTCCCGGTGACTCTTTTCAGGTCTGCCTGACTGATATTCAGGCCTGGGTCAGTGATTTTCAAATCTGCAAGGGCCGTGTTGCCTGTATTGGTCACGGTGAAACAGTATGTTATGTAAATGGCAGATGATGACGTAATGTGGAGTTCATTCTGTCCTGGACAACCGGCGCCACTGTCTCTGCCCTTGTAAAGGGTTGTTTCAAGACGTACCGCCGGGGAATAGATTGTCCTTACAGTTGCGGTATCCTGGCTGGTTACGGCTGAAGTTGCGGGCACAGGTCTTCCGGCCCGGTCGGCAGGGGTCCCTGTGACTGTAACGAGATTGGTAAGGGTATGCGTAATGGTGGATTCATAATAGTAGCGGAGGGATGCTCCAGGGGCCAGGGGCGTTGTTCCGCTGATGAGCGTCAGGCCTGAAGCCGTGATCCCAAGGCTGTCATCATTTATCCTTATATTGTCCAGGTAGGTATCTCCACTGTTTGTTATCTCAAGGCAGTATGTTACAGGTGTTCCAACCTCTCCCGAGGCGGTCTCGGCACCGGGGAACGATGCCCCGTGGTTATGTCCGATATAGACGGTTTTTGATACTGAAATGCCCGGCCTTACCCTCCCGCCATAAACCACGGCGGTATCATCGGCCCGGACGGGCGTCATGCCTGTATAGGGATTTCCGCTGGCGTCAGATGGCAGGGCAGTTGCGTATGCCGTATTGTGCAGCGTGGAGCCCGTGGCCGTTGCGGTGTAGTAGTATGTTATGGATGCTCCAGGGGCCAGTGGCAGTGCTCCTGTCAGCCGGGTCATGTCGCCAATGTCAATGCCATGATTGATCTGGCTGTCCACGATATCCAGGCCTGCAAGATAGGTGTTCCCTGTGTTGGTAACTGCAAAACAGTATGTGACCGGCTCTCCGGCGTCAGCACGGATTTCATTCACCCCCGGACATGACGCAACCGCTCCGCGCAAGACGGTTTTTTCAATGCTTATGCCAGGAGAGACTGCAATAACCCGGGCGGTGTCATTGTCTGACAGCAGGGGGCTGCCGGAAATTGGAACTCCAGCAGAATCAAGCGGACGCGCGGTTATATGCGCCGTGTTCAGCAGGCTTCCGTTTATGGTGGTTTCAGCGTGGTAGAGCCTGGATGCTCCAGGGGCCAGGACCGTGTTGTCGCTGGTGCTGAACCCTGTATCATTGTCAAACAGATTGATCAGGCCTATGGATACGTCGCCGGTGTTTGTGGCATTGAAACAGTAGGTTATGTTTGAGTTGTCGGTTCCTCGTATGGTGTCCAGGGCGGAACCGCATGAGGCGCCGCTGTTATAACCAAGATAACCTAGCTTTTCCAGGCTGATGCCGGCAGTCTGGATATCCAGTGATGCAAAAGCCGTATTGCAATAGTCATTAACGGATGACGAATCGCACAGCCTTCCGCTTGTGGATGTTCCGTTGGCATCAGGCACGCTTGCCCATTGTCCGGCCAGACGGTTGGTGAGTGTTGATGTGGCGGTCCCCTGGTCAACCGCGACAGTGTATGAGAATCGCCACGATTCATCTTGCGCAAGGTACGGACGCCTGAACGTAAGCCGCCTGCCCGAAATGTCGTATGATGACTCAGTGGTTGAAATAAAGGTCAGTCCCGGTGGCAGGGTATCGGTTACATTCACGCCATAGGCATCGGCGGTGCTGCTGGATGCATGGTTGATTGCCACGTCATAGGTTACAATGCCTCCGTTGGTCTGAAGCCCCGGCTCTACTGACTTGGAGGCCTCGAGCGCGGGTTCCACCACAATGACAGGAACATTTCCATCCATGTCAGTGACATTGCCGCTTCCGCTGGTCATTTTTACCCTTGCACTGTTGTCAAGTACGGTCCCGTCCTGGTTGGCGGCAATATTGCCCGGCCTTACAGTGATATCAAACACCACGCGGTCGTTTTGCCGGTTTCCGTCCGGCAGATTTGAGACATCTCCAAGCTCCCACTCAATTTCGCTGCCAGGCCCGGACAAGGGTGTGTTGTAGTCGGGATTGCTGAATCTGATGGTATTTAGTGCCGGGATCTCTATCTCATGTGACCGATACACAGCATTGGCCGGGAGATAATCCCTTACAGTAACATCAGGGGAAGTTCCCTCTATCAGCCAGACATAAAGGAGATAGTGGTAGTCCTGTCCCACTGCAACGTGGTCAATATTTCCTTCAACTGTTTTGAATATGGCGATATGGTCCGCAACCACCATTGAGGCGTTTGCCGATGCCCCGTAGTTGTTCAGACATCCCGTTGTCAGGTTGCTGCACCCTGAAATATTGCATGGAGCAGAAGAATCGCAGTCGCGCACCCCGGTTGCATGGCTGCCTGACGGCATGCTGGCATAGGAAACATGGGTCCGGTTTACTATTTCGGATCCAGCCACCACATGATCCATTAAAACTGTATCAAAGTCAATCTGAAGCGAGGCCCCGGGACCTATCTGGACTGGCGGAAGAGAAATGGTGTCGTTTGTGTTGTTGGTGGTGGAAATTACGAGGTCCGCCGCTGTAATCGTGGTGTTTGTGCCATTGATAGTCACCGGCCCGGAGTTGATGACAAGCGACGGATTGGAGATCATGTAGAGTCCTTCCCCTCCTGACACGCCATTTTCCGGAAGAATGTCCCGCCAGTCAACCTGGTACGCGGTTGCATGACCGTGGTTGGTGATGATAATGCGTCCCCTTACAGTATCCCCGGCCTGAAGTCCAATGGGATTTGAGATCGGAAGTTTCTCTATAACCAGTCTTGGCTCGCCCACCCTTAATGTAGCGGTTGAAGGGCCTGCGCCGTGGCCCGGGCCGTAGGAGAGCGCGGCGCTGTTGGCAAGCTGTGTTCCGTCCCTGTTTGACAGGATATTGTCAATTCGTGCCTGGTACTCTATGACTATATTGCCAGCATTGTTCTGGGTAATGTCGCCGAAGTCCCAGGTAAGGGTGCCCCTTGCCGGGTCGCTGCTGAATCCCGGGCCGGTAAAGGTGAATCCGGCAGGCGCTGTCACACTCTGGGAACCTGTCACATAGGAAAGGCCTGATGGCAATGTGTCCGTGACAACGAAATTTGAAGTTGAGCCAACAGGCGCTCCCAGCACTATCCTGAAGGTCGCCGTATCACCTATGGAATACCAGCTTGCAGGGTTTGCCAGCTGCTTTTCCAGGCTTGGCAGGCCGATGTGGATACTGGTGGTGGCATGCCCGTTAAGGTCATTGACTCTTCCTTCACCTGTACGTTCTCCGGTTTTGGTCCCCGGAGCTCCCGGCGTCCGGCCGCCGGTTCCATGGTCTCCCGGAAGGCTCGTGGCAGTAAAGTATGCGGTGTTTGAAATGGTTTCTCCGTAAAATGCGCTGCTGGTTACGCGGGCGCTGTAAGTGATGTTTGCACACTCACCAGGATCGAGCCTGTCCACAGTCCCTTCAAGCCTGTTTCCTGAAAATCCGGCAGTAATGTTTGCGCCGGTGGTTCCGGCATCAAGTGAAACTATTGCCGGGTCGCCCAGCTGTGGTGATGGAAGCGGGTCAGTGAAATTCCAATCAAATGCGGGTGCGCCATAATGGCCGGATGAAAGGTTGCACAATTCGATCCTGTATGTGACTGTATCCCCGCCAGTTACTGTCATGGGAGTTGCTGTTTTGGAAATGGTGGCAACAGGTTCGGCAACCCTGGTCCTGACCGCATTGCCCCGGGTCGTGTAGCGGTGCCCGTCTGCGCCTCGCGCCTTTATTATACTTCTGTCATTCAGCCTGGCTCCGGCGTTATTCGTGGATATGTTTTTGGTTACACACTTGAGGCGTAATTTATATTTAAGCGCCCTGGATGAACTGTTTTCCACATCTCCAAGCCAAAGCCATAACCTGCGCCTGTTTGAGGAGATGGATACTGGAACCCTATGGCCGGGCGCGGCGGAGTTGATTCCTCCGGGATCAGCTGATGCGGTTATGGAGGAAGCCGTGCGCTCCAGGGTGGCGCTTCCTGGTATGTACCCGATACCTTTGGGAATACGGTCTATAAGGGTTACATCCCTTGTGGTGCCGGCCGGAAAGGTGAAGTCAATCTCATACTCGCCCACCTCGCCAATGGCCAGTAAACTTCCCGCTGTAAAACTTTCCGAGGTTGATACGAGCCTCTTGCGGCTGGAGGTGCTGACCGGCGTCACCCTGGACGTGGAGTTGCCGGACGCTTCCCTGTCAAATGTGCTGTTTCCAGCATAACTGTCAGTGGAATCGAGGTTCCAGCCCGCAATGGATGCAAGGTTGAAGTAGGTGGTGCCGGTTACAATGGAGCTGTCGATGGCGGCATTGATTGTGAATGCGGCGGATGCACCCGGGGCAAGCATGGCCCCGTTGTCCGAGGTGATGGTGACGTTACAGTCTCCGCTTCCCGCGCCAGGGCTGGACTGACAGCCGTAGCCCGGAGGAATAACGGCCGGAGTCACCGTGGAGCAGTCATAGACAACAACATCGTCATTGGCGAAGTCCAGATTTCCGTCAGGTTTTCCGTCAGATTTTGCATTGTTGTCATTAAGAATATCCGTAAGAGTCAAGTTGTGTGCCGGTCCGTCTCCATTGTTTTTAATCACGAAAGTTATGGCCACCGTGTCTCCTGCCTGGACATCAAGGGAGGGGGATATGTTTTTTGATATATCCAGCACCGGCTCACGGAGTGTGGTGTCTGCGTGTCTTTCAAGGCTGAAGCCGCTGGAACTGCTGCCATCTGAAAAGTTGATGTCAAAATAGGCAGTGGCATTGTTCGACAGGGTAGTGCCTGACCGGTTTGCTGCCTGGTTCAGAACCCGTGCATTTATCGAGTAGCTCAGCTTCTGAAAGCCGTTGAAGTCGGCGGGCGACCACGTAATGATGCGGCCGTTTACCGAGGGCGCCGCATTCAGCGTGTCTCCGGCAAGCCTTGATGAGCTGACGTACCGCGTTCCCTGGGGAAGGGTGTCACGCAGGATTACATTGGCGAACCGGTCACTGTTTACAAACGTGGCATTGACCGTATAGACAAGCTCTTCTCCTATGTTTGACAGGTTCTTGTCCACCGTTTTGACAAGGCTGAATCCCGCCGTGTATGCCCTGTCACTTGCCTCCTCCCAGGTACAGAGGTTTGCGCCTCCGGTGTCAGTACAGTTTGCTGTGGCCGTGGCGTTGTTTGAAAGGGAGCCGCTTCCAACAACTGCTGATACATCCACCGTCCATCTGCCCCCGGCGGGTATGGTTATGCCGCTCCATGTGCCGGTGTTGCCGCTCCATGTACCGCCGCGGTTGTCATTTATGGAGTAAAAACCCGCGCCAAGCTGGTCCCGGAGAGTTATTCCCGTTGCATCGCCATTGCCGGAATTGACCAGGGTTATTCGCCATGATGCGGTATCTCCCTGTGCTGCAATCTGCTTTTCAGGCGTTATGGACAGGGAAAGAGATGCAGAGCGCGGTCTGAAGGTGTCGGAGGTGGTCCTGGTGTAAGTGTTGCCGCATGAATCCCTGAACCGCATGCCCAGATTATTGGTGAGAGATGCCGGGGCTGAACAGGCTCCACCGGACGGATTGTTCACCGCATGGAACCTTATGGTGATGACCTCATCCGGGGCGAGATAGTCAATGGATGAGCTGTCCCATGCCAGATGATTGCCACTCAGGCCCGCCGGACAGGTCATGGTGTGCGTGGAATTCGATGATGATACGGTGCACGGGCCGCTGGTGTCATAAGTTACGGAGCTGTCAAGATCCACGGTGACGTTGTCACTGTATGCGGTGCCGCCTGTATTGCGGATTCGCACTGTCACATCGCCGCCACACCTGCCCCAGTTTCTGCCATGACGGATAACAAGGTTTCCCGGAACCGGGGGAATGTATGGTGTGGTGCGCAGGTCAACACTGTCCCACTCCCACTGTTTCATGGGCGGAGAGGAGCAGCAGCCGAACTCGGCGGTGGCGTTGTTTGATGTAAGCGTGGCGTTGCAGGACCGGACCGTGGCGCGGAATGTGGCAATGCAGGAAGTCCCTGGCGCCATATCACCCGTATTGTGCCCTGTGAAGAAGTTGGTGCTGTTGACCCCTGTGCAATCAGTAGTGAAGTTCGTGATGTTATTTACATTTGATGGCAATATGTCCCTGACTGATACATCTTTTGCCCTGTAATCGCCTGTGCTGGAGTAGGTTACCTCCCACTCAATCGTGTCGTTGGGATCAGCCACGACAATATTCCTTGTCCAGCCGCCTCCCTTGCTGAGGTTGCGCGCTCTCTTTCTGACAGTGACGCCCTGGGAAGCCGTTTGAACGGTCATTGTTTTTGCCGGGGATCTGTGGGGCGCTCCAGTGCCTGAAGCCTGGCACGGAGGATCGAATTCAACAACGGCCCGGGCCTTCCGGTCAGAAGCGGCAAGGCTTGCGGCGTCAGTGCAGTCAGCCATGCGAACGCGGAATACAAGTGTAATGGCCGAAGATGCCTCCATGACATGGTCGCCGTCGCTGTTTACGGGCAGTGCGGCGCCGAAATCCCAGATAACGGTCTGCCTGCCAGTTGTGGCATTGACACTGGATGAAACCGAGGGAGACAGGGAAATATCACCACCTGAATAGCTGTAGGCAGTCCGTTCCGTCGCCACGTATGTGAGACCAGGCGGCAGAACCTCCACTATTTTTACATTATAGGAGTCGGACACATCAGAATTTTTTACTGCAATGGTGATATTTGCGTCATCTCCGCAGTACTCGATGCTGTCTCCGTGATGATCAAGCACCAGGACCTGTGTCTTCGGAAGCGTCACCGCGGCGTCTAGTCTCTGGGTATCGCAGACATGGTCATCGCACCAGGTAAGCAGGGCCGCGATGGAAAGGTCTGAACAGCCGGTGATATTGAGTCCCATGTCCAGGGCCTCTCTCTGGCCCGGCCCTATCTGGTTGTAACGGTAAGTGACACGGTTTGGGCCCGACGAGGCGGTATAACCGTCTGGGCCGCTGCCGTCGGTTACCGAATGGTTCAGGTACGATAGGTCAGCGCCCAGGGTGATTGTTACATTGGCGCCGTAAAGAGGGCCGGCGCCCCCGTTTACCACCGCAATATTTTGGGTGGCCCGCCTTGAGGATGTGTAGTTGGATGCAGGGTAGAGGTACAGCTTGGGATTTCCGTCCAGTATCTTCATGGGGCCGTCTGTTGATACCGGAACAGCCCTGAAGGGCGCGGAGGCGTTGCCGTCTTCGCAAATGTTATGATACAGGCCGGTTACAGACCAGGGCTGCGCCGAGGGATCACAGGAATGCCCCATCCTGAATTTTATCTTGCCTGCTGGCCGTATGTCGCCAAGGCTCCAGGTCCATGTGCCGTCCAGGTTGTCTGTTGCGGGTACGGCCGTGAGCAGGTTGCCATTTATATCATGTATTCCATCAAAGGTAATGTGCGTACTGTTATTGTCAAAATCATAATTATTATGTGTATCCAGGGTGATGTTGGCATCATAAATATTTCTGAAGCCACTTATCTCAATGGTATAATTTCCTTCCTGGCAGGTATTTATGAAATCAGGGGTGCCGGTGGCCTCGAGAATTAATTCGGAGCCGCGAACCTCGAAATTGGTGTGTACGTCATACACCGGGGTGGCGCTGCAGCCGGTGCCGGTGGTATTTGTGTCCAGGAGCGAGATCATCGTGAAGTTGCCTTCAAGATCGCCGACCTCGTATGTAAAGTTGAAACATAGTTCAGCATCCGCAGCAGGTTTCGGAGCTGACGTGGTATCAAGGTTTGAAAGATCAACAGGAAAAGATCCGGTGGAAAGGCTCGCAGAGTAATCAGTGCCGTTTACTTCAACTGAATCAATGCTTGCGAGATTGAACCCGCCGGGCGGAACGGTATCTATCCGCATGTGCTGCCAGCTGGACGGAGCGCTTGATGCAAACTGGTAACAGGTGCGGAATTGCAGTGTGTGATTGCAAACGTCAGACGGGTCTGTAAACAGTACAGTGGAGTCGGAGCCGGAAATCTCGGGGCTGTTGATGTCCGGAATGAAAGTGCCCGTGTGGCCCTGGATTATTGTTCCGTCACATCCGCGGCAATCGCCGGGTACCTGGTTTACCGTAACCGTATCAGCGTAGTTGTGAAAGGCAGCGCACTTGTCTGACGGGGCGGTCATTACAACATGGTATGTTACTGAGTCACCATCCCGGAACTGAACATTGTTCCAGGTAATAGTTCCTCCTGAATCATTGCCTCCGTCACTGTCCGTCACGGTAAATGAGTCGGGATAATCATCAATAATATCGACGGTGGTTGTTCGTGAGGGATTGTCCGGGTCGGAATAGTTTACCGTGATGGTATAGACCAGGCCTGATTCGCCAAGCAGGGCATTGGCAGGGCCGGTTTTGTTAATGGTGAATTCAGGAGGTGAGTGTGAGGCCACACGCCATGTTTCAGGGCCGATAACCGGAATAAAGTATTCGGTGCCGTTTACAGGCCCGCACTGA
Organism: Deltaproteobacteria bacterium; assembly: GCA_027025395.1. GTDB lineage: Bacteria > Desulfobacterota > Dissulfuribacteria > Dissulfuribacterales > QOAL01 > S144-17. The sequence continues at coordinate 20,076 of JALVQQ010000022.1, forward strand.
TTCGAGTAATGGGGGTTGAAGATAATCTCCGCCTCTGACAGCACCGGGCATCCGCCCGATGTTTCAACCTCAAACTCAAAGGTGAAGGTGTCGCCGGCTTCCAGGTCACCCGGCAGGGTAAAGGTGGCTGATGCGGCGTTCCACGTTACCCCATTGGTCGGATTTGATACCGTCCAGCCTGGCGGCCAGTGTTCTGCCTTAAGGGTAAAAAAGCTGGCCTTTCCGTCACCGGTGTTGGTGACGGTTACGGTAACGCGGTTTGATGACCCGGGACAATAGGCCAACGGGGAGGGATTGGGTATGGATATCTGGATATCGGGCTCTTTTATGTCAAGGCTCACTGACGCCTCGGATGAGACATCGCTGGCCTGGCATGAGGTTCCGGCGCTGTCTTTCCAGTCGGCCTCCACAAAAACGGAAAGTCCGTCCCGTTCGCAACCGCTTACCGTGGCCGAGAGGGTGTAAACAGCCTGGCTGTTGGCGGCTATAGAGCCGGTATTCCATGTTGTGCCGCTCCCTGGAGTGATGTTTGCAGGCAGGGCATGTCCGGTGGGAGATGTAATCGAGTCAAAGGTGAAACTGCTGCCCAGGACAAGCGTGATGTCCGCTCCATTTGAAATGGCTCCACTGCCCGAGTTTTCAAGGG
>JALVQQ010000023.1:0-2322 GCA_027025395.1 Deltaproteobacteria bacterium
TTCCACACTGAATATCTGCAATCCCGGGTTCATCCTGGCTGCCTCAATGGAGACAGAGCCGCTTCCTGCTCCCACGTCCCAGAATACCCCCCTGCGAGGGAGCCTTAATGCGTGAAGAGTTACAGCTCGCACCTCGTTCTTGGTAATCAATCCCCTGGAATGGGTGATCTCCTCCTCTGAAAGCCCGAACCTGGAGGAAGCTCCCAATGCCATGTCTTCCGGCTGCATCACCAGCATGATATTCATCGGCCCGAACCGCCTGGCCGCCGCCTCCTGAAGGGTGCCGGAAAAAAGCCGCTCGTCCTCAAGGCCAAGGTTTTCTCCCACCATGACCCTGGTTTGTGCGAGCCTCCGGTTATCTCCTGTTTCTTCAAGGCGCCTGCATAAATCCGCTGCAATTCTTGCGGGTGAATTCACACTGTCAGTAAGAACTGCGACCTTTCCGTGTTCCAGAACCCTTGCAGCGGCATTGCCGTGGCTCCTGCCATGAAGGCTCACAAACGCCATGTCATCCCAGGGCACCCGGAAACGGGCACATGCGAGCTGAAGGCTTGAAAGGGCCGGATATACCTTTATCCGACTGGCTCCGAACCGGCCGAGAAGGGTACGCCCCACCCCGAAAAACATCGGATCGCCTGAGGCCAAGACCGCCGTATCCCCCTTTTCGAGGGCCTCTTTCAGGCGTACAAGCATCTCTTTTACAGGGGTAATGGGTATAACCGCCCCACCCTTTCCCGAAACAAGAACAGCATGCCTGGAGGATGCGACAACAGACGAACATCCAGCCAGGACATCTCTTGCTTCCGGCAAAATCCCCTGACCTGAAACACCAATCAGACAGATGCTATAACTCATTCTTTTCCAGATTCCACTGCGCAGCCTTAACCCCGGCGGCACTCTTTTGCCTGCACGCCGGAAGGCCTGCAATCATGCCGTAAAATCCCTGTTGCGGCAACACACAACACCATTCAGTCACCGGCGCGGCATCCGGTCAGGCAAAACCGGCGCCTAAACCACAAGAACAATTCCGCTCTCAGATGTAACCAGATATACAACAACATCAAGGCCCGACTCTTTTACTGCAAACCTGCGCGCCTCCTGGCATACGGCCCTGATTATCTCCTTTCGCCCCGCACCCGCCAGACGCTCGTAAATCTCCCGCGCAGTATTTGAATCCCCAAGGATCTCCGCCTGGGATCGCGGCAGCCCAAGCCTCACAAGCAGCTCAAGGGCGTCCCGCACCTCAAGCGCGCCGTTTCTTACATGGGTCTGGGGAATTCCGAGGGCAGCCTTCAGCACCTTTGCCCACATCCCTGCAAGGTGCACCTTGTGGAAACCGTGCCGCCTTGCGGCCCTGAGGGAATAGCCCAGATAATCCCCCATCATGACCAGCCCCTCTTCGGGAATGCCAAGGAATTCCTGTACCCGCCTTTCGGAGGTACGGCCCGTGGAGAGGACAATTTCCCCAAGCCCTGCGGCCCTGGCCACACTCATTGAGACCTCTATTGTATCTGTCCACGCCTTTGCGGAAACAGGCTTTACAATACCCGTGGTGCCAAGGATGGATATGCCGCCTACGATGCCAAGACGCCGGTTAAGGGTCTTTTCCGCAAGCCGTTCCCCATCCTTTACCGAGATAATCACCTCCAACCCGCCTGGCCTTTTGTCACATGCGGCGAGCGCCTCACTTACCGCAGACTCTATCATTGCGGCAGGCCCGGGATTTATCGCCGGTCTGCCGGGCGGCACCGGAAGCCCAGGCCTGGTAACCTTCCCAACGCCCTTGCCGCCCACAAGGCGGATGCCGCATTCTCCGGCTCCGCAGCTTGCTGAATCACCGGCAGCCCTCACCTCGGCCATTATCTCCGCGCCGTTGGTTACATCCGGATCATCCCCTGCATCCTTTATGACAGAGGCCCTGGCGCACACAGGATCACTGCTTCCGTCCCGCCTTGTGACCTCTGACGCATGAACAGAAAATCTGTGCCTGGCTCCATCAGGAAAGGGTATTTCAACACTCTCAGCCTCATAATCCCGGCAAACAAGCATCAGGCATGCGGCCTTTGCCGCAGCAGCCGCGCAGGCGCCGGTTGTAAACCCTGAACGCAGCCGCGTCTTTTTTTCTGTTTTTTCCATCTGCAGGGCCGGAATGTATTCTTCAAGCTTCTGGATACGTTATATCCAGGCTAAGAGGCAGCAAGTCTTATAAGCGCATTTATTGCCGCAACGGCAAGCGGGGTGCCGCCCTTTGTGCCTTTTAACGAAATAAAGGGATAATCCTTGCGCATTAACAGCTCCTTTGAGTGAGCAGTAGTGAAAAAA
>JALVQQ010000023.1:2332-7389 GCA_027025395.1 Deltaproteobacteria bacterium
CGTTGACGCCGGGCGGAGCCGCCCGGCGTCAACGAGATCCATCACCTTGAGAAGCGCGGTAGGCGCGTTACCCACCGCAGCTATTCCCACATCATCACCGGCAGCCCGCATTACAGCGGCCTCGGAACGAGTAAGGCCATTTTGCCTTGCCAGAACAGAGGTCTCTTCATCTCCTATGCGGCATACCACCTGCCCGCCAAACCTGCCAAGCATCTTTCGCGATACCCCCATGGCGGCCATATTCACGTCAACCAGGATATTACGCCCTGCTCTTATTGCAGAAAGCCCGGCCTCAACCGCCCTGTGACCAAAACGCACCAGGCTGAAAATCTCATAGTCGCCTGTGGCGTGAACCATCCGCCTGGCCACCTGGTACTCTTCGGGAGAAAACGCAGGCACAGCCTCTCCTTTCCGCCTCATCTCCTCCACTTGCGCATCTATAATCCTGAAACTTTCCGTCTCTATTTCAGATGGCGCCACCTGTTTTATCCTTATCTTTTCCATTTCGTCACTACCTGAAGCAGTCCGGAATAATGCGGCCCGCGTCTTTCATGATTCAGCCTCGAAATACCTGATGCATGCATCCCTGAAACTCAGCACGGCCCAGGGTGTGCGGCCCCAGTGAAAATGGACATAACCGGCAAGCACGTTTTCCACGCCGTATCCCTCGGCCCTTCCGTCACCAAGCTCAAGGACAGTCTCAACCGGTTTTTCGCCCTCATGTGGTGCTATATCCGAATAGTGAAATTCATGCCCGAACAACCTCTGCCCACGGCCCCCAAGGATACATGAACGGGCAATCACGGCCTCCCGGTACCCGAGGCGGCTGAGCCTTGGCTTCATCACTGTCTCAAATGGATATATGCCGGCCATCTCCCATCTCTTGCCCTCTGTATCGGTGATTGCCGATGTAAGATACATAAACCCGCCACACTCGGCAAAAACCGGCATGCCGGAGCTGGCCGCCTGTTTTACGGCCTTCAGCATGGACAGGTTTCCTGAAAGCCCTGACGCATGAAGCTCCGGGTAGCCCCCGCCAAGGTAAAGGCCACAGACTCCGGATGGAAGATCATGGTGATACAGCGGGCTGAATTCCACCAGGCGCACACCTGCGGCCTCGAGCATCTCAAGATTATCCTCATAGTAGAAACAGAAGGCGCTGTCTCTTGCCACAGCCAGCAGGGGACTTGTATCAGCCCTGCCCCTCTCCCGGCTGGCCGCCAGGATTTTGGCAAATGGATGGCCGGAAGGCGGCTTCCTGCGGGATCTGCCGCAACGCGACCTGGCAATGCCAATTAAAAAATCTATGTCAGCATGCCCTTCCAGCATTGCCGCAAGGGCCTTGATCTCACCGGGACCAATGGGATTTTCCCCGCCCATGTAAAGACCCAGGTGCCGTGATGGAATGGAGACCTGCGCATCCCTCGGGATCATGCCCACAACCGGGGCGCGGCAGTATTTTTTAACCGCGTCTCCGGCCAGACGCGCATGAACAGGGCTTGCGACCTTGTTCAGTATCACTCCTGCAACTGACACATCTTCCCTAAGTGTTTCAAAACCGTGCACCACGGCTGCTACGCTTTCAGCGGCGGATGTGACGTCAACTACGAGTATTAGAGGTATTTCAAGCGCCGACGAAAGAGCTGCCGCCGACCCTGTACCGCCGTCAAACATCCCCATAACCCCTTCAACCACGCATATATCCGGAGCGTTCACCGAACACTTGTGGCCAAACAGGGAACGGACATAGTTCTGCCCGCACATGCGCATATCGAGATTGTATGATGTTCTTCCGGTGACAAGCCGGTGCAGGGTCGGATCTATAAAATCAGGACCGGTTTTAAACGGTTGCACCTTGAGGCCTCTGGCCTGAAGGGCGGCCATTATACCAAGGGTAACCGTAGTCTTGCCGCATCCGCTTCCGCTGCCTGCAACAAGTATGGCAGGGGCCTTGTCAGTCATCTTCAGCACCTTGCCGTTTGCCATAGAGGATATCATGAACCGCCTGGATACCACGAAGCAGGCCAGGCACCGGGCGGGACACAATGGATTCATCAACCAGATAGACCTCTCCCTGCTGCACCGCCTTTATAGCCTCGTACCCTGGGGTCTCCATTATCTCCTTTATGGTAACCGGATTCATGCGGCCTTTCTGGGCAAGGTAAACATCTATCTGTGACGCCTTTGCAAGCAGCCTCTCCTTTCCGTAAAAGGCTATATTGGTATTTCGCACCCTCTGGGCGTCAGCCGCTATATTGATACCCCCTGCGGTTTCAAGCACAAAAGCCGCAATTGATGAAGGAGCAAAGGTCTTCATTCGGCTGTGTATGGCCTCAAAATAGACCCGCTTTCTCCTGCCGAAGGGAATGGCATCAGCCTCTTTTCTGAACCACTCTATTTTCTTTTCAAAGCCGTCAATAATACTTTCCGCCTGCCGCTCCCTGCCTGCAAGCAGGCCAAGCTGTCTCCAGTACCGGAACATCTCATCCACGGATCTTGGCTGCAGGGAGACCACGGCAACGCCGCTTTCCTGAAGACGGCGGACCAGCCCGGGGCAGGCGCGGCTTATCATGGGCCTTATAAGAACAAGGTCAGGGGAGAGTGCCAGAAAACGCTCAACGTCGCTTCTGAAGCTCATCCTGGGGACACCTGGGAAAAGGCTCACTCCGGGAGAGACGGCAACGACTTCCCTGTCAGACAGCCCAAGGGCCTTGAGATTCTGGGTGTGGGCTGCGTAAAGGGATATTATCCGGCTGAAGGGCCTGGAAAACCTCACCGTGCGGCCATCACTGTCTGTGAATTCAGCAGCCATGACCAGAGAGGTAAAAAACAGCACAAACACAGGGATCACAAGAAACCGGCGTGGAAACCTTCTGATTAAACTCTCCGCGTTAGTAGTCAATTTAAAATCTCCGTTCTCAACCCTTGTGCTTTCACCAAGAACCGGCAAGCCTGAAACTTACAGCTGGCCTTCCTGTAAACTCGTCTGTCCCTACCCGCGCATCCACATTATAAACATAACGTACAAGCTCAGGTGACAATACCGATCCGGGCGTACCCTTTGCCACAACCATGCCATCTTTCAGAAATACCAGCTCGTCACAGAAAACCGCGGCAAGGTTTATATCATGAACCGCAGCGACCACGCAGAGGCCCTGCTCAACCGCCCGCCTCTTAACGGCGTCCAGGATGGAGAGGCTGTGAAAAATATCAAGATTTGACGTTGCCTCGTCAAAAAGAAGGGCCTCTCTTGCCTGGACAAGCGCCCTTGCCACTGCCACCCTCTGTTTTTCGCCACCGGACAGCATGGTAACAGGACGGTCTGCAAGGCCGTGGATATCAAGCTCCTCCATAATACCCGTCACCCGGTCCATATCTTCACGTGACGGGAGAGCGAACCTGCCAAGGTGAGGATGAAGCCCCATCTCCACTACATCTCTCACCTTAAAGGGAAAACGGACCAGGAAGTCCTGGGGCACCAGGGCCACTCTTCTGGCCAGTGCCGCAGTGCCGTAATCCCCGAGACTGCGGCCATTGTAGAGGATATTACCTGCTCCCGGGGCGCCAAGCCCCCCTAGCAGATCAAGAAGGGTGGTCTTTCCGCTTCCGTTAGGCCCAAGTATCCCGTATATATGACCTGGAAAAAACTTTAAGGTTATTGCGGAAAGCACCTTCCTGCCGCTGATGTAGGCAAAGGAAACATCCTGCAGTTTCCATACGGGCATCCCGGCCCCTTGCGTGATATTTCCTGTAATTGCTGTATTCTCCATGAACCTGTGCGGGCCTGCATCGCACCTGCCGTTACATTCCGGTATATTCCCTCTGCTTTTTTCTGAAAATCATACAGAAAACAGGGCCTCCGATAAGCGCGGTCAGCACACCGATAGGCACCTCCACGGGCAGCACCGCCCGGGTCACGGTATCGGCAACCAGGAGCAGAAGCGCCCCGGAAGGAAAACTGAGCAGTATAAGCCAACGGTTGTCAGGCCCTGCCAGATGGCGCAGCATGTGAGGCACAATAAGGCCTACAAAACCGATGATCCCTGAAACCGCCACGCAGAGCGCGGTCATGAGGGAACAGGTTACAAGCAGGATATATCTCAGTCTGACTGTATTAACCCCCATGCTGACAGCAGCCCGCTCCCCGGATGACATGATATTGAGGTCCCTGCCGAAAAAAAATGCCACGGCCATGCCGAATACGGCAAACGGAAACAGCAGGGCCGTGCTCTCCCAGGATGAGCTGGAAAAAGAGCCCATAAGCCAGAATATGATTATCCCCACCTGTTCATCAGCCAGAAACTTGAGAAAACCTATTGCGGCTGCAAGTATGGATGCCACTATCACCCCGGAGAGGATAAGGCTGGTGGACGAAAGCCTCCGGTCATGCCCCGAGGAGGCAAGCCAGAGAACCATGAAAAGCGTTGCAACCGCGCCACCAAAGGCAAAGACAGGTACGGTAAATGTCTCAGGCAGGGCGACTCCAAGCACCTGGAGGACAATTACCAGTGATGCCCCGAAGGCCGCCCCGGAAGATATGCCAAGGGTATAGGGATCTGCAAGGGGATTGAGAAGGATAGCCTGGAACACAGTGCCACAGACAGCGAGCATGCCCCCTACCAGACCGGCGGCAAGGATGCGGGGCAGCCTTACATCAATCACTACAGCCCGGGCAACCTGGTCAGCAGTGTCAGCAGGCCTGTTCAGGACGGCATCAAGAATTATGCGAAGCACATCCTCCACAGGAATTTTCATAAAACCCATGTGCGCTGCAAGCACTATACTGAAGGCCAGGAGCAGGACAAGACATACGGCATGGAGGCCTGCTCCTGACCTCTCTCTACCATACCTGCCGCAGACCGTGCGGTTGCCGCCAGACACTGGAATCAGTCCCTACCTTAGCGTTATACCAGCATCTGAAGCGGCATCAGCAGCATGGTCAACATAGATACGGGCAAAGGCGTCCTGCTCACCCAGGCCATGAAGAACAGGCACTACCTGGATACCTGCCTTGACCATGACAGACTTCCAGGAATCAGGCTCGGGCCCTGCCATGT
>JALVQQ010000024.1 GCA_027025395.1 Deltaproteobacteria bacterium
TTAAACTGCGGCAATTTTTTAAAATGTGCAGCGCTGTCTCCAGTGTTCACACAATCCAAATGTAATTATCCATAAATACCAGATAACTTTTTCACGGAGTCTTATTGATGAAACCGTTTTGCAAAAAGAGATTTTCCCTGCTGCTTTCTGCTCTGATCGTTGTCATGCTGTTCTGGTTAGGCGCCTACAAGGCGACCAAGGTAGCCTCCGCCGGAGGCAGCAACACGTATGAACAGCTCAGGCTGTTTGCTTCGGTGCTTGATCTTGTCCAGCGGGACTACGTTGAAAAGGTTGAACCGCAGAAGCTGATTTACGGCGCCATTGACGGAATGCTCTCGTCTCTTGATCCTCATTCATCATTTCTGAAGCCAGAGGACTTTAAGGAACTGAAAGTTGAAACCAAGGGCAGTTTTACCGGCATAGGCATTGAAATTACCCTGGTTGACCATGTTCTTACCGTTGTCTCGCCAATAGAGGGGACGCCCGCATACAGGGCAGGCCTGAAGTCGAATGACAAAATAGTCAAAATCGAAGGCAAAAGCACAAAGAATATGAGCCTTATTGAGGCTGTCAAGCTGCTGAGGGGGCCAAAGGGCACAAAGGTAAGGATTACCATTTACAGAAAGGGCTGGCACGACCTTAAGGACATAACCCTTGTGAGAGATGTAATTCCCATCAAGAGCGTCAAAAGCCGTCTGCTTGAAGAGGGATACGGCTATATACGTATCACCAATTTCCAGACAAAGACATCCAGGGATCTTCACAGGGCATTGAAAAAGCTCTCCTCGAAGAAGAGGCTCAAGGGACTTGTTATTGACCTGAGGAGCAACCCGGGCGGTCTGCTTGAACAGGCTGTCAAGGTATCCGACACCTTTCTTGAAAAGGGACTGATTGTCTATACCGATGGCAGGCTCAAGGATCAGCAGATGAAGTTTGAGGCCCACAGACGCGGCACCGAGCCTGACTATCCCATAGTGGTTCTGGTGAACGAGGGAAGTGCCAGTGCGGCTGAAATTGTCGCCGGTGCCCTGCAGGATCACAGGCGGGGGATCATACTTGGAACCCAGACGTTTGGAAAAGGTTCTGTTCAGACCATCATACCTCTTGAAGATGGAGCAGCCGTAAGGCTTACCACTGCGCGGTATTACACACCCAGCGGAAGATCAATACAGGCCAAGGGCATAACACCGGATATAATTGTCCCGTTCATTCCGGAAAAGAAAAAGGATGCGGAAGAAGACAACAACGGGTTCCATTTTCTGAAGGAGAAAGACCTTGAAGGACATCTGTCAGCAGACGATGAATCAGACTCCAAGCATGATAAAAAGGAACCGAAGAGCAGTAAAGATGATTCAGGGAAGAAGAAAAATGAGCCTCCCCTTGACAACCAGATGAAAGAGGCGTTGAGGATACTTAAGGCATGGTCAATATTCTCCGCCATGCAGCATTGCAAATAAGGTTGTACACAGCATCAGATCTCATAGCTGCCTGGTTGAAATCCATGGCAGCCCTTTCTGGCTCCGGGCCTGTGTCCGCTCTCGCTTGATCAGGCGCTTGCAGGGCCAAACACCAGACATGCCCCGGCTCTGCCTTGCACAATCCCGGATCAGTGGGCCAGGCTCAATCTTTTTTCAGCTGTGCGTGTTCCTGCTTTTTGGTTAGTGTCACGCCCCAAAAAATAATGGCCTGCCGCCCGGTGCCGTGATAACCTGCCTACAGAATGGCATGGCATGTTTCAATATGCCGTTTTTTTAAATCCCAAACAGTCGGTATGCAGAACCCACCATAAAATGCGTCCCAATTTCAGCAGCTGCAGCAATCTTTTGTATATGTACACAGCCGCTTGCTGGCTGAACAGGAACTTGCAATCATGAAAATTCTGGTACTCGGAATAAACGGTTTTATCGGCAGTCACCTGGTACGCAGGGTAACATCTGAAACAGACTGGGAAATATACGGCATGGATCTCGCCTCGGACAGGCTGGGCGAAAAGATAAATCATCCCAACGTGCATTTTCTTGAAGGTGATATTTCAATCAACAAGGAGTGGATAGAGTATCATGTTAAAAAATGTGATCTCTGCCTCCCGCTGGTGGCCATCGCCACGCCTGCAAGTTATGTAAAGGACCCGCTTGCTGTCTTTGAGCTTGATTTTGAACAGAACCTGCGGATAGTAAGGCAGTGCGCCAGGTATGGCACAAGGGTAATTTTTCCATCCACCAGCGAGGTTTACGGCATGTGCCAGGACCCCTCCTTTAATGAGGAGACCAGCCTGCTTACCTACGGCCCTATTCACAAACAGCGCTGGATCTACGCTTGCGCAAAACAGATGATGGACAGGGTGATATGGGCAATGGGAATACATCAGGGCCTGAAGTTCACCCTTAT
>JALVQQ010000025.1:0-1467 GCA_027025395.1 Deltaproteobacteria bacterium
CGGCAAGACAGATCCTTGCGCCGTGTCCCGTCTCCCAGGTTCCCTGCAAACAGATGAGGAATCTGTTCGGTTGATGACGTTGCGGCTGACGTCCGGTTTCAATTGCCTATGTGGCAGCGTCAGGCTGGCCAAACCCTGAGTGTCAGAAAGTGCGAGTCAATAGCTTGAAGGTTTTTCCGGTTAACAAGGCAGGTCAGGAGGTGTCTTTATGAAGATTGCAGTCAGTGCCAAGGGCAAGGAAAGGAATTCTCCAGTCGATCCGAGATTCGGTCGTGCTCCCTGGTTTGTGATCCTGGACTCGGATACAGGCGAGGTTGTGGATGCGCTTGACAATACGGCGGCTCGGGATGCCGCTCACGGCGCGGGGATAAATGCAGCTACTGTTGTGGCAGAGGCCGGAGTCGGGGCGGTCCTCACCGGCAAGGTGGGGCCCAAGGCGTTTGCCGTGCTGGATAGTGCTGGCATAAAGGTTATATCTGGTGTAAATGGCACCGTGTCAGATGCCCTGGAGCTCTTCAGGTCGGGTGGCGTGCGTCATGACCAGGGACCTGCCGCTGATGGTCATTCGGCTTCCCCGGCAGGCGCCGGGCAGTCTGCTGCCCGTGGCGGGGGCCAGGGCAGGGGATATGGCGGTGGTGGACGTGGCGCAGGCGGAGGCCGCGGAGAAGGCGGCTGCGGATGTGGCCGCAGGGGGCGTTGATTATATGAAAATTGCCGTAGCAAGCGGAAAAGGCGGAACTGGCAAGACAACCGTGGCGGTCAGCCTCGCGCTTGCCGCAGCCCGTGGGGGGGCGCGGCCGGTGCAGTACCTGGACTGTGATGTGGAGGAGCCCAACGGGCATATTTTCCTGAACCCCGATTTTGAAAATCGGAACGAGTGCAGTCTCGAAATTCCGGTTGTTCGCGAAGACAGATGCACATACTGCGGAAAATGCAGGGAGATATGCCGTTTCAATGCTATCACGGTGCTTGGGAAGACCATTCTGGCCTTTCCGGATCTCTGTCATTCCTGCGGAGGCTGTTTTCTGGTGTGTGAATATGATGCGCTGGAATCAGGAAGGCGAAGCGTTGGCATGGTTGAGTCCGGCCCGGCCGCTGACGGTGTGTCATTCGTGCATGGCAGGCTCAGGGTGGGCGAGGCAATGGCTCCTCCCCTGATCCATGCGGTAAAGGACTTGATGATGGATGATGGCCTCGTAATCCTTGACGCCCCGCCCGGCACTTCGTGTCCTGTCATAGAGACTGTTCGTGATGCCGATTTTATCCTGCTTGTGACCGAACCAACCCCGTTTGGGCTTAATGACCTTAAACTCGCGGTGGGGATGCTTGAAAAACTTGATAAACCGCATGCGGTAATCATAAATCGTGATGGTCTAGGCTACGATGAACTTGAAAAGTGGTGCCGGGGCAGAGGGACAGATATTGTCATGAAAATTCCTTTTGACCGGAAAATTGCCCAGGGCTATG
>JALVQQ010000025.1:1477-2512 GCA_027025395.1 Deltaproteobacteria bacterium
TATGCCTCGGGTGTGGCGCTGGTGGACAGCAGCCGTGAACTTGCGGCGGGGTTTGAGAGGCTTCTCCGGCAACTTGACAGGAGGGCCAAATGAAGGAGCTGCTTATTCTCAGTGGAAAAGGGGGAACCGGCAAGACAACAGTGGCCGGAGCCATTGCGGCCCTGGCGCAGAGCAAGGTGCTTGCGGACTGCGATGTGGATGCCGCGGATCTCCATCTTATACTTTCTCCAACTGTTCGCCAGGAACACGAGTTTGTATCAGGCGTGAAGGCGGTGGTGGATGAGGGGCGTTGCAGCGGCTGCGGCAAGTGTGGGGAGGTGTGCCGTTTTGGCGCAGTAACCCTTGATGATACCTCATGGATTGACCAGCTCTCATGCGAGGGTTGTGGAGTATGTGCCTGGTTCTGCCCTGAAGGCGCCATTGCGCTTGAAGATAACAAGTGCGGCTGGTGGTTCAGGTCGGACACGCCATACGGGCCGATGATACATGCAAGGCTCGATATAGGTGAGGAAAATTCAGGCAAACTTGTTGCCCTGGTCAAGCGGGAAGCGCGAAACACGGCGGAACAGCTTGGCAGCGAGCTTGTTGTGGTGGATGGGCCGCCAGGCATAGGCTGTCCTGTTATCGCCTCCATGTCCGGCGCGGATATGGTGCTGGTGGTTACCGAGCCTACCTCGTCCGGGCTGCACGATCTTGAGCGGGTGGCGGACCTTGCCGCCCATTTCAAGGTGCCGGCCTCTGTTTGCCTCAACAAGTGGGATCTCAATGGCGATATGGCTGAAAAGATCAGAAATTATTGTGAGAGCCGCGGGCTGGACATGGCTGGCATGGTGCCTTTTGACGAGCTGTTTGTTGAAAGCGTGGTGCGGGGCATGCCTGCCGTAAGGGCGTCTGAAGGGCCAGGGGCCGAGGCGGTTCGACAGATGTGGAGCAGGCTGGAAGACCGGCTCAAAATCCTCGCCCTCAAATCCAAAACCGGCGCCAGCGACACCGAACTCAAAGACGAAACCGAAAAACTGGAACAGGCCCAGGCGG
>JALVQQ010000025.1:2522-18560 GCA_027025395.1 Deltaproteobacteria bacterium
CCTGTAGCTGATGCCTGCCCGCTTTCATTTGAGAGGTTTTGAGGAAAAACGTGAAAAAAACTGATAGATACGGTATAAACATGTAACTTCTCGGCCAATCCATGCAAATCCCCTTGTATCCGCCTTTGGAGTGGCGCGGATTGCCGGGCGTGGCGGCCTCATGCTGCTTCCGCGCGTCAAGTGTCCGGCAGCGTCTCAGGCCGTGCGCCCTGTGAGCAGGTACGTCATTTTGTCTTTTTGAAATGGCTCAAACCGGGTTGTTCATGGATGAGGTAAATATAACGTAATAGACGGAGGAAAATGACTTTGGCGGCAGAAAAGGAAAATCCAGCAGCATCAAATCCTGTGCTTGCACAGCAGGATGAAAAGATAAAGAAACAGCTTGGCAAGATAGAGTACAAAATCATGGTTATGAGCGGCAAGGGCGGGGTCGGCAAAAGCACTGTATCGATTAATCTTGCCATTGGCCTTTCTCTTCAGAATTTTTACGTCGGCCTCCTTGATGTTGACCTGCATGGTCCCAACGTGCCCAAAATGCTCGGGGTTGAACGCGGCGAGCTGCAGAAGAGGCCTGATGGCACCGTGGGGCCGGTGTATTACTCGCCTAACCTGAAGTTCATGTCAGTAGAGCCGCTCCTGCCGGAAAAGGATTCGGCGGTTATGTGGCGCGGGCCGCTGAAGATGTCTGCAATCAGGCAGTTTATCTATGACATTGAATGGGGTGATCTTGACTACCTTATCATAGATGCGCCTCCGGGAACCGGCGATGAGCAGATGACAGTCGCCCAAACCATACCCGACGCATTCGCGGTGGTGGTCACCACGCCCCAGGAGGTGTCTCTGCTGGATGTCAAGAAATCACTGAGTTTCTGCAAGCAGGTGGGGATGCCTGTAATCGGAATAGTGGAGAACATGAGCGGCATGATCTGCCCCCACTGCGGAAAGGCCATTGATGTCTTCAAGCGGGGTGGAGGCCAGAAGCTTGCCGAGGAGACAGGAATTCCATTTCTTGGAAGAGTGCCGGTTGACCCGCGTATTGTCACCACTGGCGACGCCGGGAAACCGGTTATGGCCACCTATCCAAACAGTCTTACAGCCCAGGCCTTTGAAAACATCTGCAGCAATGTGATCAATTCAACGCAGATGTTTGCGGCAAAACGTAAAGAGGAAGAGGCTGAAAAGGAGGAAAAGAAGTCATGAAGATAGCAATACCGGTAGAAAATGGCGTTCTCTGTTCCCATTTTGGCCACGCTCCCCAATTCGCGTTTGTAAATGCAGAGGACGGCAAGGTTGTTTCATCTTCTCTGGAGGTCCCGCCTCCGCATGAGCCCGGAGTGCTGCCAAGATGGTTAAGCGACAATGGCGTTACCCATGTACTGTGCGGCGGTATCGGAGGCGGTGCGGTAAATCTGCTTCAGGGGGCGGGCATCCAGGTTGTGGCAGGGTTGCAACCCGTGGACCCTGCCGTGCTGGTGGAAGATTTCCTTGCAGGAAAAGTGCAGGGTGTTACCGGCTCCACATGCTCCGGGCATGGACAGGGGCATGGGGATGACCACGCTCATGGTCATGGTTGCGGCGGCACATGCGGTCAATAATGGACAGTGGCCCGTTTTGTCTGACAGGAGAAATGTGATGCCCATATATGAGTACAGGTGTGAAGAATGCGGCAGTGTGAATGAAATGCTCGTGTTTTCTTCCGGTGAAGGAGAAGTCGCATGTCCCCGGTGCGGCTCTGGCAGGATGACCAAGCTCATGTCAGCCACTTCCGCGCTGACCGGCCAGCAGCAGGGCCACAGGCTGCCCGGTCCCGGGGATACAGGCTGCTGTGGCTCAAGGCCCGGCGAGGCCCGGGGTTGTGCCGGGCCCGGCTCATGCTGCGGACGTGCCTGACGGCCGTTCTTCAGGGTCACGGTCTGCAAAACTTTTTTGCATGTCTCTGTCAGTGTTACGCACCCAGCTTGACAGGTTATACCTCCAGTATAACCGCAGGGAGCTGGTTCATCCCGATCCCCTGGAGTTTCTTTACAATTATCCTGAAATCAGGGACAGGGAGGTGGCAGGGCTCGTAGCCGCCTCTCTTGCATACGGCAGGGTAAACCAGATACTTAAAAGCGCCGGGCGTGTCCTGGAGATCTTGGGGGACGCGCCGGCGGCCACCGTGCTGTCTGGCAATAAAGACGTATTCCAGAGCCTGCTGAGGGGCTTCCGGCACCGTTTTACCACCGGAGACCATCTAGCCGGACTGCTTGAGGGAGTAAGGATGGCTCTGGACAGATTCGGATCGCTGGGGTCCTGTTTCAATGTCAATTTTCAGCAATCCGGCGGTGACATCTGTGCGGCGCTCCAGGGGTTTGTTCATACGATCAGGCAGCAAGGCGGGCTGAAGAACTCTTTTGTGCTGCCTTCTCCCGCAAGGGGGAGCGCCTGCAAAAGGCTGTTCCTCTATTTGCGCTGGATGGTAAGATGTGATGAAGTTGACCCTGGCGGATGGGACATGATCCCGCCTTCGGCCCTTCTTGTCCCTCTCGACACCCACATGCACCATATTGCAACCACGCTGGGATTTACCAGCAGGAAGCAGGCCGATCTCAGGGCTGCGGTTGAGATTACCCGTCATTTCAGGCGGGTGAATCCTGATGATCCGGTAAAGTACGATTTTGCCCTCACCAGATTTGGCATAAGAGACGAACTTGACAGACTGGATATTCCCCGGTTTGTTACTCCCTTGTAAACTTTTGTGTGGCCTTGTGTTTGGCTGTATAAGGGCGGAAAACCTGAGTGGCGGCCATGGGAACGGCGCGGCCATAAGCAGCGGCCCGGTTCTTGTGGACATGAAAGTAGTTGTAGTATATATTATGCAACGGCATAAATTAGTATTCTTTCTTTTTGAAAGCTATCTGTTGTTAAAGTATGTTGCTCTTCCGTTGTCTCTGCCCGATATATTTTCCAATTCGCTGACGCAGGCCGGAATCCATTGTTTTAAGGAGAAATTATGAGAGAAATTGATATTACAAGAGGTATAATTGAAAATCATGTTGCAGACATGATGGACTCCCTCAGGAGCGATGTTGTAATCGTAGGGGCCGGGCCGTCAGGGCTTGTTGCCGGAGGATATCTTGCCGAACGCGGGATAAGCGTAACCATCCTTGAGAAGAAGCTTTCTCCGGGTGGAGGAATCTGGGGCGGAGGAATGGGCTACAAGTATGTTATCACCCAGGAAGAGGCAAAAGGCGTACTGGATGACTTTGATATTCCATCCAGGCCCTTTGAAAAGGGGTTGTACGCGGTAGATGCAATTTCACTGGCCTCCGGCCTGATCTTTGGCGCAGCAAGGCGCGGCGCAAGGATTTTCAATCTCGTGGTGGTTGAAGACCTGGTAGTCAGGGAGGGCAGGGTACAGGGCGTGGTGATAAACAACACCTTTGTAATGATGAATCATTTTCCTGTTGACCCAATCACAATGGAGGCCAGGGCGGTAGTGGATGCAACAGGTCATGATCATGACATAGTAAAGACATTTTCCCGCAAGAATGATGTCTCCCTCAACACCCCGAACGGCAAGCCCCTTGGAGAGCGGTCAATGTTTGCGGAGCCCGCAGAGGATGCAGTTGTGACAAATACCACAGAGGTCTATCCGGGCCTGTATGTATGCGGAATGTCCACGGCCGCAGTATATGGCGGTTACAGGATGGGGCCGATATTCGGCGGCATGCTTCTGTCAGGAAAGAAGCTTGCCCGGATGCTTGCCGAGGCGTGCGACAAGTAGCGCGGCCCGGCATGATGCAAGACGCCGGGGTTTCCCCGTGCCATTTGGATATGGGCCTGGCCCTGCCCGGGCGGGCAGGCTGAAGGTTTGGGCACAACAAAAAAAGGAGGGGAATCCGCCCCTCCTTTTAACCGCGAGCCAGGCATTCGGGATCAAAAGTGTGATTTTTCCCACATCTCCGGCCTGAATCGTTCCACACGGTTTCTGCCATTTTCCTTGGCATTATAAAGGGCTACATCGGCGTATTTTATGACGTCCCTTATTTGGTCCGCGTCTCCCGGAAATTCGCTGACGCCAATACTTATTGTCTTTGAAAATTTAAAGCCTGGAAACCTGAAGATACATTCCTGCACGGCGGTCCGTATTCGTTCCGCAACCTTTTGCGCATAACCCGGTTCGCAGTCCACCAGCAGAACCAGGAATTCTTCACCGCCAAATCGTACAACCATGTCCGATTCCCTGGCGTGGTGCTTGAGGATCCTGGCCAATTGCACAAGCACCATATCCCCTATATCGTGTCCGTACCGGTCGTTCACATCCTTGAAATAATCCAGGTCGCACAGGAGGATACCAATGGTAGAGCCGGTCCGGCTCGCTCTTGCAACAATATGGTCCAGGTTCATTTCAAGATAGTGCCTGTTGAAAAGGCCGGTAAGCTGGTCCTTGGTGGCGTTCTCCGTAAGTGTCTGCGCAAGCAGTTTTGTCTTGATTATTGGCATTGCCTCCGAAAGGTAGATTTTTGCATCCATTACAGCCCGCTGAAAGGCCTCTTCACGTTCCCGGTTGTTGACAAAGGGGAACAGAAACTGCACAATTCCAAGCGTTTCCCCGCCAACAGTCATGGGCAGGCATGCATGGGTAAGGGTGTTGGGCCATGCGAAAACCGGACATATGCCCTCATCCTGAAATGATGTAATAAAACCTCCCGTGCGCCAGGCCCTGCATTTTTCGCAGTCAATGTCCAGTTCTTCAATTTCTTCAATGAGCTCAGGGGGCTCAATATAGACCGGCAGCATCTTCGCCCTGTGGTTCTTGGTCTCATAAATTACAAAACTCTGAAGATCAAGGTGGCGTTTGAACACTATCCCGAGTCTGTGATATACGTCCCTGGTGGTTTCATCGCTCTCGATGGTTCGCCTGAAATGACAAATATCCTTCATGCGCTGGAGAAGCCTGTTTATTGCAATGGCGACTTGTCCGATTTCATCCCGGCCCTTGACCGGTATGTTGGCAATGGCGGTGCATCCGTCCACGTTCATTGATGTGCTTTGAACGTTTCCCAGTTTTTCCGCCATCTCCTTGAGTGCTCCAACTAGGAATGCTCCCCAGGTATAGCTGGCGACAACCAGCATCAGCATTACAAACGCGGTGACAACCAGCCCCGTGGTCAGCCGCCATGTTACGTTGTGATTGATCCAGTCAATCGTGGAGCGGGTATAGGCGGCAATGCCTTGTCTCGCCGTTTTTGAGAGTTCGTCCAGGACGGCAAGGTTTCTTTCCATGCTTGCGGTGTGCGCATGCATTATCGAAATGGACAGAGGGGCTTTTTGGGTTTCGTTTAGCGCTTTTTCAAGAAAATCAAGCTCCTTGTCCATGTTTTTAAGTGCAATATTGACGGATATGGCAAGTGCGGAATTTCTGCCGGAAAGCGGCCATGCGGTATCCAGGGGGCATGCATGGGCAAGCGCTTCAGTGTATGGCTTGCGCCTTTCGAGGTCGTGAATGAGTGTCTGAAGATTGTTGAAATGCTCGGCAATATCCCGGAGTGAGGCCTGTTGTTCCAGGCGCGAGGCCCCCGGTTGCCGCAGCGCGGAAATATCCGTCCTGATTATACTTATGTGGGAGATCATTGTTTCGGAAATCTCAAACATCCCCTCAAGGGTGGCCTTGAAGGTGTCAAGCTGCCTGTTTGCTCCCCAGATGCCGCCTGCGTAAAAGATTCCGATTACAATATATCCGGTCAGGCAGAAGAGAAGCATCATGGTGATTTTCCCGAAAATGGGAACGTCCATGTAATACTGCCAGACTTTTTTGGCGATTTCCTTCATGTTCCCGAACAGGTGATTAATGATATTGCTGTTTCGAGATGTCAAACCACTGGTCCCCTCGGGATGCCGGTCACTCATGCCTCGTTATGGCCGCCTGCCCGCAGGCAGCCGAGTGGTTCGGGCAGGAATGGACTTCGTACGGATTGCTGCAAGAAGTTTCAAAAAATCGCAGGCCGATTGCGGAAAACAGAACTTTCCGCTGGTTATAAAACAGGTTTTGGATGCGAGGTAAAGTTTTTTCAGTAATCAAGCCTGAATAACAGGAGTGATGGCACTTTTCTGAAAATGCGCGTCAAGCAGATGCATTTTTCTGCTCAGGACTCTGCGGATTCAAGTCAGTGCAGGCGCAGAGACCCGCGTGCTGTACGTCTCTATCCACAAGGCAACTGGCAAGTGAGATTTGTCAAAACAGCTCAGGCGCGGAACAATGCCGGCGTCTGCAGACGTTTCCACGAAGATGAGCGCTGCAAATACGACCTGTTTTGTCAGGGCGGGCATGGGAGCCGAAAAGGCTGCTGAAGGGCGCCAGGGCGCATTGAGGATTGCCTGCGGCAGGCCAGTCAGGTTTGGACTGCCCGTTTTGGACAGGGGGAAAAGGAAATGATTTTGGTGAAGCGCGGACTGGAATTCAAATCTTTTTGTCAAAGAGTACCCCGCTCATCTCTTCAAGCTTTGCGGCAAGGTCAAGGAGTTCTTCCGGAGGGAGCTGTTTGATAACCTTTCCCGTGTCCTGGTCAACGATTTTTACAACGGTACGGCCTGTCTCTTCATGAATCGAGAATTCAAGCTTGTTGTGTTTGATCATGGAGATGGTTTTTTCAAGTCTTTCCACTGACTGCCGTGCGGAATTTGAATCACCATCCTGCTGCATGAAAGCAGGGGAAACCGCTGCCGTGCCTCCTTTCCTGTTACCCGCAGTTTCCACCTCCCCGGCGCCGCTGCCTGAAACCAGTTGCAGCGGTTTGGCATCCTTTCCCGCTTCGTTCTGCCGGTTCAGTTGAATCTGCCTCAACTGTCCCTGCTGAAATTTCGGGATGTTTACGGTGTCTGAAATTATCATATCTGTTTCACCGGAAGCCTTGTCATTGGTGATCGGCCATTTCAGTTAATCCCATGATAACTTTTAATGGCCCGCTTTTTTGAATTCAAATCAACAAGTTCGTTCTTCAAGGCATCTCTGCGTGCCGCTATGACGGCAATGCACTGTTTTTCAAGCTCCAGGGTATTCTGGATTATTTCCGCTGCCTTGTCACTGTCCTGCCAGCCACTTTCTTCAAATTTTTTTATGAGACTCTCCCTTTCTTCCATGATGCCGTGCAGCTCATCCCGGCTATCTGTGCCTCGAAGTATTTCAAGGGCATGCCGTGTCAGTTCGTTATAGCGAAGATAGTTTGCAATCATCCTCTTAATATCCGGCTGCGGCATGCATTGGAGCCTGTCTCCGGGAGCAGCTCATCTCATTATCTGTTTTGTGATGTTGGGGCATTGACTGCTCCTGCCTCAGTTTCGTCCAGGCCTCGGAAAGCGGCCGCATGGTCCTTATTACCTCTTCGACCATGGAAATATCATTTTGGGCATTTGCCATTATGAGCCTCTGCGTTGCAAAGCTGTAGAGATCATACAGGTTTTGTGCAATTTCTCCACCCTTTTCCATGTCAAGAGATGCCTGCAGTTCGCCTATTATAGCAAGCGCATGGCCCAGTTTCTCGCCTTTTATGGCAGTCTGCCCTTTTTCCATTGCTTCCCTGGCCATGTTGAGGGAACGATCCATTGCCAGATAGAGCCGTTCTATTATGGCTACTGGCGACAGGGTCAGGATGTCGTTCTGCTGGTAGGCCTTGTACATATTGTTTGGCATGGCATACATGGTCTTGGTCCTTTTATCCTTTTCGTGAAATATAGGCGTTAATGTTTGAAATTGACGAGAGCTGCTGCTCAAGCCTGGCGGCAGTATCCTGGAACTGCGCCATAAGGAGTTCAAGGTGATTGAACTGCCTGCGCATGTTCTCTTCACGCTTGGCAAAGCGGACTTCCATCTGTTCCACCCGGTTTTCAATATCGTCTATTGAGTCCTGCAGGCCCTTTTCCTTTGCTGACAGGAGTCCGGTGGAACTCTTGAGGTATCCGTCAAGAAAGTTGTACATCTTCACCGCAATGCCTTCATTGCCGGACTCATCAGACGTAAAGAAGGTGGCGACATCATCAGGATGCTCCTCCATTGCGCTGTTGAGCCTGCCCTTGTCAAGGCTCAGGTGTCCAGTGTCATCTATTTCTATTCCCAGCCTGCTGAGGCTGTTTACAGAGCTGTCAACACCATCAATACCCTGGTAGATCATGGATGAAAGAGATTGGGATATCCTGCTTACAGTGCTGTCACCCAAAAGCGTGCCGTTTGCCGCCTGATCCCCGTTGTAAGCGGTCTGTTCCGCAAGTGTGTCAATGAGCGCGTTGTAGCTCTTGATAAAATTGTCCAGTTTTTTTGTCAGTCCGTTGTAATTCTTGTCAGAATTTACCGCAACTGTCCTGGCTGGGTCAGCGTCTTTCAGAGTGATGGTTATTCCATCAACAAGATCATCAATTTCATTGCTGGAACGTACGATGTTGGCAATGCCGTTTACCGTAAGTACGGCGTCAGCGGCGGCCTGTGTTTCCGTAAGGGTCTGAGCCGCAGGGTCCGTGTAGATAGATGAAAGACCCGAATTGTCCGTATTAACGCCGTCATCATCCTGCATGGTGAGGCTGATGGTGTTGGATGCGCCGGTTTCCTTGCTTTGAAGCGTCAGGTAGTAGTTGGAGCCGTCATAAATGACCCCGGCGGTGACATCGGTTTCAGCCTCGTTTATGGCCTGCGCAATGCCAGCAAGGGTGTTGTGGTCGCTGTCAATGACTATGTCAACGGCGTCGTTGCCGCCAACCTGGATGGTAAGGGTCCCTGTTCCCACTTCAGTGTCGGATGCGGCAAATGCAGCACTGCGAACATTCTGTTCAGAGGCCAGCTTGTTTACAATTATGTTGTAATTGCCAGGCTGGACATCATCCCCTGCGGAAACTGTGAGAATATCAGTATCGCTGGATGTGGCGCTGTATGCGATAAAATCATCAGAGGATTTCAATGCGCTTACGGCGGATTTCAGGTCGGACATGGCGCTTTTAACCACGCCCAGAGCGGTAATTTTTGCCTGGTACGCCGCTTCTTTCTGCTGCAGGAGCATTACCGGACGTTTTTCCAGGCTCATCAACTGCGAGATGATGGAATCTGTGTCAAGCCCGGACATGAGTCCTGATACGCCAAAGCCCATAGGAAAACCCCTTTGATTTCAAATAAATACTTCGGGAGGCAGCCTTTGCCGCCTCCCCGTTGTTTTATATTTTATTGTTTACTGAAGAAGTGTCAATGCAGCCTGGGGCAGTGTGTTTGCCTGTGCAAGCATTGCAGTTCCAGACTGCTGCAGGATCTGTGCCCTGGTCATGTTGGCTGTTTCCTGAGCAAAGTCTGCATCCATGATGCGTGATCTGGCCGCAGAGAGGTTCTCGGAAACATTCATGAGGTTTGAGATGGTTGACTCAAAGCGGTTCTGAACTGCACCAAGGTCTGCGCGGAAATCATCAATGAATGACAGCGCGCCGTCAATTACATTGATTGCGCTGTTGGCACCGGCCTGAGATGTAATGTCTATATCGGCAACGGATTCCAGGCTTGAACCATGAGCGTCTGTATCATCAAAGAGTCCACCACTGGCGTTACTGGTAGTAACTGTATATGATTTTGCAGAGTCAAATACTATGGTGCCACCCACTGTACCCCAGTTGCCAGCAGTAATAGTCTCACCTGTATCGACCTGATTGGAGCTGTCAGTCCATGTTGTATCTGTCGCATAATCATCAGGATGTTTCAGGCCTGTAAGTGTTATATCCTGGCTGCCTGTGGCATTTTGTATGGTTATATCGTATCCGTCTGCATTCTCCAGCAATATGGTACTCTTGTTATCACTCAATGTTGCGGTAATGCCGGTCTTTCCCGTAACATCATTGATGGCCTTTGCCAGGTCTGTCAGGTCGCTGGTGCTGTTAATGGTTGTGCTTACACGAATTGCGCTTGTTTCATTCTGGCCATAGATATCGAAGGCAACTGTGCCGGTACCGCCAACTGTAAGGGTTGCTGCAGTGGAGGCCGAAGCGTTTACTCCTGTCTGGTCTGCGGCGGCATTTATTGAAGCTGCGATGGCACGGGCTGACTGCCCTGCGGTTACAGAAACATCTGCTTCACCCACGGAACCATTGATGGTGAGGGTTTGATCAGCCACATTGTTTGCGTTCGCGGCTGCGGTATCACCGATAAGGCCCGAAGCGTATTCATTGGTTACCCTGTTGTATCCAATTGATGTCGCCCGGCTGTCACCCATGGTGACATTGATGACCTGGTTGGCTTCAGCGCCTACATGCATCTTGGCGCTGCCGAATGTTCCATCAAGAAGCAGCTTGCCGTTGAATGCAGTGGTATTGGCAATTCTGTTCAGTTCGGACTGAAGCTGTGCAACTTCCTTCTGCAGGCTCTGCCTGTCGGAAGCTGTGTTGGTGTCATTGGCGGACTGGACGGCCAGTTCACGCATGCGCTGAAGGATATTGGTGGATTCCTGAAGCGCGCCTTCAGCAGTCTGGGCCAGTGAAATACCGTCATTCGCGTTTCTGACTGCCTGATTGAGTCCTCTGATCTGCGAGGTCATGCGGTCAGAAATCGCAAGGCCTGCCGCATCGTCCTTTGCGCTGTTGATTCTGAGGCCAGATGAAAGCCGCTGGATTGAACGTGTAAGGGATTTGTTGGTGCCTACGAGGTTTCTCTGAGCGTTGAGTGAAGATACATTGGTATTAACTACTAGTGCCATGATATAATCCTCCGTGATTATTTTGTCGGGCGTCCATTGCCCTTTCTGGTTTTTTTGTATCGGGAAGTCGGCTTGTCCGTTTATTCCTCCTGTGCCTGTATTTTCCCTTTTGATGTTCTTTTCGGCTCTATCCTGCCCCAGCTTTAATTTTGTTTTTCCGAATCTGTATCATTAGTTTTGGACGGTTGTGCAACATTTTGAAATCATACATATTTTTCAACCATCTTTAGCGCCTTGCCGTAGAGTTCAAGATATTTTTCAACAACCACGTCCCAGGTGTAATTTTTATGGATATTGTCAAATGCATCCTTGCGCATCTTTCTTATCTTGTCAGGATCAGAGAGGAAAAGGTCAACAGCCCGGCGCAAGGCGGCGGCAAGCGCGTGTGAATCCGGTTCGGTAAATGAAAAGCCGTTGAAGCCGTCCCTCACCTTGACCAGGCCGCCCGTGGCGCGCACAACAGGCAGATTGCCCATAAGCTGCGCTATAAAATCGGTCAGTCCGCAGGGTTCATACCTGGAGGGAATCACGAAAAAGTCACCTGCCGCGTATATCTGATTGGCAAGCAGGGCGCTGTAGCCTGAAAGATATGCAAGCCTGCCCTTCCAAGGCGAGGCGGCCGCAAGATACATGAAATATTCTTCAATTTCTCTCTGTCCGCTTCCCAGTACGGCCAGGCTGAAATCACCAGAGCCCGCAAGAGGCCCCTCGAGGGCGGAAGCCAGTATGTCGAGCCCTTTTTGCGTACTGAAACGCCCTACAACCGTTACAAGGGGCTGCTCCCTCATTGCCATGTCAAGGGTGCCGTGAAGCGTGACTCCCGGATATTCCTGACGCTGCTTGTGAAAAGCGGTTTGCGCACCGCCCTTTTCCGTGCTCAAGAGGCGCATGAGCCAGGACTTGCACCGTAGTTTGCCTGCCATGTCTCCGGAAGACGGATCAAAGCCTGCCGGTATTCCCAGCTTACGCGGATGCCTTGGATCAAATTCGGCAGGATTTATTCCATTGGTAATGCCCGACAGGCGTATCCCTCTTTCAAGCAGTGCATGGCCCAGCCATCCTGTCATGGCGTCGAGTTCAGTCTCCTGCAGCTCCCTGGCATAGTTTTCACTCACGGTATTCACCGGGCAGTATGCCGCTCCCGCAAGCAGGGGATCAAAGGAGCCATGAAGCTGGGAGGAATATATGACCCTCCACGGCAAGGATGTGTTGGCATGGGCAAAGGCCAGGTCACCAACCTCCTGATGGTAACCCACCCCTGCATTGTGAATGGTGAGCAGCGCACCGCTTCCGCGCAGATAGTGCCTGAATCCGTCAATCTCGCGCATCATTGCCGGCACAAGGGCCGTGTGCCCGTCATGGCAGTGGAACATATCAGGGCTTTTTCCGGTTACCAGCGCCAGGGCAAGCGCAGCCTTCTGGTGAAGGACGTTCATGGCAAAGTAATCATAATGACCTGTTCCGCGCCGGTTGTCTGGGTTGATGCTTTCATCCTCTGCGGTATAGGTATAGATATCTCTCTTTTCCGAAAAACGCCGGGCATCCACCAGCAGCACTTCCACGCCATTCACGCCGCCCTTCCAGAACGTGACATCTTCCCTTCTCTCCTCGGAGGTATAATCCATTGTAACGTCAAAGCTGATGTCCAGTTTCCTGAAACCAAGTTCTTTCGCTTTGACAAAGCCGTAGCGGGGCAGTATCACCCTTGCCCTGCTGCCGGAACGCACAAGCGCTTCTGACAGATCCCGCACGACGTCCTGCACCCCTCCGGCCCCGGCGATACCCCGGTACTCTCTTGAAAGCATCCAAATATCAAGTTTTTTGTTCATAAGTTTTAACTCCGGCAAGCCAGCATGCCTGTCCATACCCAACTTGCAGACCACCGCAAACGGCGGCGTGAATCCATCCGCTATTCATGTACAGGGCACGGCGGATGAGGAACGGCAAGAAATTTTCGCAGTACACAATGCGCCTTCTCTGTTGTATGTTTCCGGCAAGGTATATTAACACACCACCTGTCTTCTTTACACCTGCATCGGGCAAGGGCACGGAAACTTTAAGGCGCAACTCCGGCCACGGCCCCCGGGACGCAAACAGATAATGTCATGGCCCATACTCTGAAATTATGAACAGTAACAACACACCCTCAAACATACTGTCCACCATAGGCAACACGCCGCTGGTGCCCATCAACCGGCTTAATCCCCACAAAAATGTAACCATACTTGCCAAGCTTGAGAGCTTTAACCCAGGTGGCTCAATCAAGGACCGCATAGCCCTGAACATGATAGAATCTGCTGAAAAACGCGGCGAGCTTACCCGCGACCGAATCGTCCTTGAGGCAAGCAGCGGCAATACGG
This sequence comes from Deltaproteobacteria bacterium, assembly GCA_027025395.1. Taxonomy (GTDB): domain Bacteria; phylum Desulfobacterota; class Dissulfuribacteria; order Dissulfuribacterales; family QOAL01; genus S144-17. The sequence continues at coordinate 15,580 of JALVQQ010000025.1, forward strand.
GAATCGGGCTTGCCCTGGTCTGCGCTGTAAAGGGCTACAGATGCCTTATAGCCATGAGCGAGGCGGCAAGCATTGAGCGCAGAAAGATAATGAAGGCATACGGGGCGGAAATACTGCTTACCCCGGCACGCATGGGAACAGACGGTGCCATCGAGGCAGTGTACCGCATGGCCCTTGAGGAGCCGGGAAAGTACTTCTGCACAGACCAGTTCAACAACCCGGATAACTGGAAAACCCACTACAACACTACTGCAAACGAAATATGGGAGCAGTGCCAGGGGAAGGTTGACGCCGTAGTGTCAACCATGGGCACCACGGGCACGCTCATGGGCCTTGCACGCAGATTCCGCGAACTTGACCCTGAAACAAGGGTAATAGGCGTTGAGCCGTTCAAGGGACATGGCATACAGGGCCTGAAAAACATGAAGGAGTCATACCGGCCAGGAATATTCGACAAGTCGCTTCCTGCCGAAATCATAAGCTGCCGCGACGAGGATGCGTTTGATTATGCGAGAAAACTGGCCTCAATGGAGGGAATTTTCGCCGGCATGAGCTCCGGGGCGGCAATGGCGGCAGCGGTGGATGTGGCGGCAAGGATGGAAAACGGGGTGGTTGTTGCAATTTTCCCTGACGGTGGCGAACGCTACCTTAGCACCTCGCTCTTTCCGTATGAAACCGGCGAAGAGGAAGACAGCCATGTCCTCAGGCTCACCAACACCCTGACCAGGAAAAAGGAAGCCTTTGAGCCGCTTGAGCCCGGAAAGGCCGGAATCTACTCATGCGGCCCCACGGCTTACGAACACGCGCACCTTGGACTCTGCAGGCGGCTGGTGGTGGCTGACCTGCTGAGGCGGATTCTGGAATACCAGGACTACGAGGTTCGGCACGTTATGAACATTACCGACATAGATGACAAGACAATACGTGCCGCAATAGAGGCGGGAGAGGACCTGAAGGAGTTTACATCAAGATACGCGGAGGCGTTTACCAGGGATGCCGCGGAGCTTAACGTGCTTCCGGCATACAGATATCCCAGGGCGTCAGAGCATGTCCCTGACATGATAAGGCTTGCGGAAAAACTCGAGGATGCCGGCTATGCCTATGAACGTCACGGCTCCCTCTACTTTGACGTATCAAAACTCCCGTCATACGGCAGGCTCTCGAGGGTTGACATGAGCCGCATAGATGTGGGCCGGACCGTTGATCTTGACGAATACGAAAAGGACAGTCCCGTTGATTTCACCCTGTTCAAGCGGGTGACCCTTGAGGAGCTGAAAAGGGGAATAGGTTATGATACGCGCTGGGGAAAGGTCAGGCCCGGATGGCACATAGAGTGTGCGGCCATGTCCATGCGCTACCTTGGAGACTTCTTTGATATTCATACAAGCGGCTGCGATCTTGTTTTCCCGCACCATGAAAACGAGATAGCCATGGCGATGGCCCTTACCGGAAGGCCCCTTGCCCGCACCTGGGTTCACAGTGAACTTGTCATGGTGGAAGGAAGGAAGATGTCCCGTTCGGCCGGTAACATGATGACGCTGAGACAGCTGCTTGAAATGGGATATACCGGAAGAAGCGTGCGTTTCTACCTGCTGCGCACCAGTTACCGAAAGCCCCTGAATTTCTCAATGGAAGGGCTTGAGGATGCGGTGAAGGGCATTGCGCGTATTGACCAGTTTATATGCGACCTTCGGAACATTGCGCATCCCGAAGCCGCATCCGGCCAGGGGATGGACAGGGAGGCCTGCCGGGACATCATGGAAGAGGCCCGGCGCTTCCGGCAGGAATTTTTGCATTGCTGTCTTGATGACATGAACATGGCCGGGGCTATTGGCGCAATTTTCACGCTTGTCAGGTCGGTGTCTGCCATGCGGAATAAAAAGGGCATCGGCCCTGCCGACGCCACCGTTCTTCTTGATGCGCTTTCCGACGTGGACAGGATAGCCGGGTTCCTCAACCACGGTTCATCCTGCCATGTAATCAGGGGAGACCTCAGGGAGGAGATAGAGCAGCTTGTCAAGGAGAGGGAGAGGGCCAGAAGAGACAGGGACTGGCAGCGGGCGGACGCCATAAGGGACAGGCTCAGGGCCATGAACATAGAGGTAATCGACACACCGGCAGGCCCCGCCTGGAGGAGCATCTCATGAGGACCGAACTTGAATGTATCCCCTGCTTCTTCAGCCAGATCATGCGGACCGGACGGCTACTCGATATGGATGACGCCGAAATAATGGACATGATGGGGGAATTCGGCAGTGCCGTAAGGGAGCTCAGGCTGGACTATCCGCCGCCCCGCTCCGCCGTGCGCCTCTATGACATGATAGCCCGTCATGCAGGCATCGGTGACCCTTTTAAAGACATAAAGCGAGAAAGCACCAATAATGCCCTTGCCCGTTATGATGACCTGAAACAGCGAATCAACGCTTCCCCCTCCCGGCTTTCTGCTGCCATAAGATATGCCATTGCGGGAAACATAATTGACTTTGGAGTAGCCACGAAATTTGACCTTGACCGGGAACTTGAGGAGGTTGTTGACCACACGCCGGCCGGAATTTGGGATGAGGAAAAACTCAAGACAGCGATGGAAAGGGCAGACTGGATACTCTACCTTGGAGACAATACCGGAGAGACCGTGCTTGACCGGCTTCTCATTGAAACAATGGACCGCAAGGTGGTTTATGCGGTGAGAAGCGCGCCAATCATAAACGACGTAACGCTTGAAGACGCACTGGCGGCAGGCCTTGACAGGGCGGCAGACAGGATTGTTTCGTCCGGCTGCAGGGCGCCGGGCACAATCCTTGAACTCTGCTCCCAAGAGTTTCGCAGGATATTTTACAGCGCCCCGCTTATAATCAGCAAGGGCCAGGGTAACTACGAAACGCTGTCAGGCACCCGGGCGCCGATATTTTACCTGCTCAAGGCCAAATGCGGCGTGGTTGCCAGGCACCTCGGTGTAAAACTGGGCGAACTCGTGCTTGCAT
>JALVQQ010000025.1:18570-20550 GCA_027025395.1 Deltaproteobacteria bacterium
TTGGACAGTCGGGCCGGCCAGGTCGCCTTGCAAGGTGGCCGGGATGAGGTCACCGGGCTGAAGGCCGGTTCATTTTAACCGCAATTCCGGATTCAGGCAGGAAACATGGCGAACCCGTCAAAAAAAACGCACAAGGATACATCCGCAGGCAGTATCGCCAGGTCTGCCGGTTCGGTAGGCGTGGCCGTATTCATGTCGCGGATCCTTGGTCTTGTTCGCGAGCAGGTGCTGGCCGGGCTCTTCGGGGCCGGAACCGCCATGGACGCCTTTGTGGTGGCCTTCCGGATACCAAACCTGCTGCGCGACCTGTTTGCCGAGGGTGCATTAAGCGCCGCCTTTGTAACCGTTTTTACCGAATATGACCAGGAACGCTCCAGGGAAGAGACCTGGCGGCTGGTAAATAACGTATTCACAACCATTACCATCATCCTTTCGCTCGTTGTGGCGGCGGGCATGATTTTCTCACACCAGCTTGTCATGCTGCTTGCTCCTGAATTTGCGGAGATAGCAGGCAAGGTGGAGCTGACCAAAGAGCTGACCGTGATAATGTTTCCATTCCTGGTAATGATTTCGCTTTCAGCCCTGCTCATGGGCATCCTCAATACCCGGGGACACTTTTTCATACCGGCAATGGCGTCAACCTGTTTCAATATTGGCTCCATAGTCGTGGGCGGCGGCCTGGCCCTGGTCCTTCCGCGCTTCGGTTATCCCGCCATTACCGGCATGGCAATAGGAACCCTGGCTGGCGGGGCGGGGCAGATGGCGATTCAGCTTCCGCTTCTGTTCCGTCACGGCTTCAGGTTCAGGCCAGTGCTTGATCTGAGGGACAAGGGCCTCCTGAAGATTGGCAGGCTGGTTGTTCCGGCAATAATCGGGCTTTCTGCTACGCAGATAAACATTTTCATAAACACGAATTTCGCCTCCCGTTGCGCCGAGGGCAGTGTGGCTTGGCTTAATTACGCATTCAGGCTTATGCAGTTTCCGATAGGGCTTTTCGGCGTTGCCCTGTCTGTCGCAACCCTTCCGGTAATTGCCAGGCAGGCGTCCCGGAAGGATTTGCCCGCGCTCAGGAAAACGCTTGTGTCGTCGCTCATCATGGGCTTTGCCCTGACAGTTCCGGCAGCGGCAGGTCTGTGGATAATGGCCCGGCCAGTGGTGGCCCTGATATTTCAGCATGGAAGATTCACTGCGGCTGACACCATGATGACCGCGCAGGCCGTCCAGTTCTATTCCATCGGCCTGCTGGCGTACGCGGCGGTAAAGATTGTTGTCCCGGTCTTTTACGCGCTTGATGATACAAGGTGGCCTGTGTTTGCAAGCTTCTGTGCAGTGGCCGCAAATATATGCATAATCCTTCTTGCCCTTGAAAGGCTGCAGCACAGGGCCATAGCGCTTTCTACTTCACTTACCATGATCATGAATTTCCTGCTGCTGGCCACGGTGCTCTACAGGAAACTTTCGGGATATGACCTGTCACGCCTTCTGTTGGCATTTCTTAAAATCGTTGCCGCAAGCACGGTTATGGCATGGGTGGTTTACAATGTATGCCAGGTTTTCCCGGCGGCAGAGTCAATATCTGGCCAGATTCTAAGGATTGCCGCTGGAATCATATCCGGAGCCCTTTGCTACGCCATTCTTGTCTTTATCCTGAGGCTCGAGGAGGCTTCGGATGCAGCCTCTGCGATAGCCGGCCGCCTGCTCAAGCAATTTTTCCGCAAATAATCGCATATTTTCCCGTGCCTGTCCCGGGTCATTGGGCAAACATCCATTTATATTGCAGTCAGCCGGCCGCCAGTTGACTCTTTCCCTTGCGCCATCACCCTTGCGTGGCATCAAGGAGTGTTGTAACTTTCTGGTTGCTTTCCAGATTTGCGGATAGAACAGGAGTCAACTGCAACGATGTCCATACCATTTCAACCTGGCCGGCACGGCCTGGCCGGCAGGGCCTGCCCGGGCAAGGCCGGGACATGCGCTTAGGGG
>JALVQQ010000026.1 GCA_027025395.1 Deltaproteobacteria bacterium
GCTCATGAAGTACACCGACGAGTACGGTGGTGGTTGGTCTCCCTACTACATGACAAACGGCAACCTCCTGGATATCGTCATGAGGCATCTCCAGTGGCTCCGTGAGGACTCAGAGAAGATGGCTGCATCCGGTCTCCATGAGCTCATCAGGGCATGGGAGAACTACCACAGGATCTGGACCGTTGAGGATCACCTCCGTCACATCCAGTTCCGTGAAGAGAGCCGTTATCCTGGCTTCTACTACCGCGGTGACTTCATGGCAGCCGACGACAAGGACTTCGACGAAGGCGGCTGGAAGTGCTTCGTTAACTCACAGTACGATCCAAAGTCCGGTGAGTGGAAGTGCATGAAGAAAAAATGCTACAAGATCATCTCTGACTAATCCCTGAGGGATTCACAGGATGAATCGAGTGGTTTGAATATGTCCAGGCACCGGCAGGCCGGTGCCTGGCATTTTTTTACATGCCCCCGGCATCCACGTGACGGATAAGAGGCAGATGTGGTGTTCGGCGGGCTTTCTGCGGGACTGCAGGCAGGCCGCGGAATACCAGACCGGCTTCATTTGTGGCGGGCTAAAAAGTATTCATGGCACCGGAAAGTAGGTGAATAAAAGGACGGGTACGAAACCTGTCCCAGGTAGATATTTAGTAGAAATTAACCCAAAAACCAGAAAAAGGAGCGGGGAGATGAGCAATAGCATTCTCGTTGTTGGCGGAGGCTTCAGTGGCCTAACCGCTGCCGTCGAAGCTGCAGAAATGGGCTACGACGTTTACTTGGTTGAAAAGGAAAGCTACATGGGTGGTCGTGTCGCCCAGCTCAACAAGTACTTTCCTAAACTTTGTCCTCCAACGTGCGGTCTTGAAATCAACTTCAAGCGCCTGAAAACAAACCCCAGGATTACATTTTACAACCTTGCCGAGGTTGAGTCTGTTTCGGGCAGCGCCGGAAATTTCAATGTCACCCTCAAGGTAAACCCAAGAGGTACAACGCCGCAGTGCACAAGCTGCAAGGCCGGAGAGGAAGCGGCTACCACGGAAGTTCCCAACGAGTTCAACTTCGGACTTGATACCCGCAAGGCCATCTACAAGGCGCACCCCATGGCCTACCCCAACCAGTGTGTTCTGGACAAAGACGCCGCCCCTGCAGACGAGATCAGCGCCATCGCGTCGGCAATGCCGGCTGGTCATGTCGTTCCGGATCAGGAAGCTGAAACCGTTCAGCTGAATGTTGGCGCCATTATAATGGCAACTGGGTGGAAGCCCTATGATCCTGCCAACATGGACAACCTCTGTTTCAATTCCTTTGAGAATGTAGTTACCAACATGATGGTTGAACGCATGGCGTCTCCGTCCGGCCCAACAGAAGGCAAGGTGGTGCGTCCGTCGGACAAGGAGCTTCCAAAGACGGTCGGTTTTGTGCAGTGCGCCGGCTCACGTGACCAGAATCACCTGCCCTACTGTTCCTATATCTGCTGCATGGCGACATTGAAGCAGGTGACTTATATACGGGAGAACAACCCGGACGCGGACATCTATATCTTCTATATTGATATCAGATCCCCTGGCCGGAAGTATGAAAATTTCTATAAAAAAATAAAGGCCGATGAGAAGGTGCACTTCATCAAGGGAAAAGTTGCTGAGATAAAGGCCGGGTCAGCCCCGGGCAGTGTTGTGCTTGTGGCGGAAGATACCATCGGCGGCGGCAAAATCGAACAGGAAGTGGATCTTGCCGTTCTTGCCACCGGAATGCAGCCGACAGGCGCGCATGACCAGATTCCTGGCATTGAATATGATGATGACGGTTTTGTTGTGGAAAAGGATGGCATTACACCATGCGGCTGCGCGAAAAGACCGGTGGACGTCGTTTCGTCTGCCCAGAGTGCCACAGCCGCTGCTCTTAGAGCCGTGCAGACTGTAAGGAGGGCTGGCTAATGTCTAAGAAAATAGGACTTTACATATATACAGGAGACGGCATCAAGGATGCCGTGGATGTGGACAAACTGGTTGAACTGGCCACTGGCGATCTTGGCTGTGCTGTCGTCAAGACCAGCGATGATCTTTATTCTGCCGAAGGTGCCGCAATGGTAAAGGCAGATATAGATTCAGAGGAACTGAATGCCGTGGCCCTTGCAGGGGTTTCACCAAGGTATGATTTCCCCGGATTTTCATTTCCCGGCGTCTATGTAGAGAAGACCAGCCTGAGGGAACTCGTAGTCTGGAGCCATCAGATTCCTGCCGACGCTGAGGATGCGGATGCCCAGAAGGAGCATGTTCAGGAACTGGCCGAGGACTATATCCGCATGGCAGTAACGCGCTGTCAAAAGGCCGAGCTGCCCGAACCAAACAAGATGGAAGACGCCAACACAAAGATTCTTGTGATAGGTGGTGGCGTCTCTGGCATGAGCGCGGCACTTGAGGCCGCTGAGGCCGGTCACGAGGTTACCATTGTTGAGCGCGAGGCGCAGCTCGGAGGCTTTGCCGCCAGGCTCCGCAAGCAGATACCGGTTGGGCCTGACTATTCCAATATGGTCGATCCCATAGCTAACGAGCTTATTGAGAAGGTCAATGCCAACGACAAAATTACGGTTCGCACCGGTACCGAGGTTGCAAGGCTCGCCGGCGTGCCCGGTGCGTTCCGCGTATCATTCAAGGCTGCCGGCTCGAAGAGTGAGTGGGATGCTCCTGTTCCCCTGACTGATGAAGAGAAGCTTGATGAGAATGGCAACGAGCTTTCGGCAGAAGAGCAGAAGGCAAAGTACGACGCCAAGAACGAGGGACGCCACGATTACATGGAGGAAGACCCCAATGCCGAAATCCACGGCGCCGTAGTTCTGGCCTCCGGCTGGAAGCCTTATCAGCCCGCAGATGATGAATTTCCGCATCTTGCATGGGGCAATGCCGCGGTTGTAACCAATGTTCAGTTCGAGGAAATGGCCAAGGCTGGAAATATCACCAAACCGGATGGATCTCCTGCAAAAAATGTTGCCTTTGTCATGAGCCCCGGTGGCGCTGAGGACGATGCGGATTTCCCCTATGCTTCAGCGACTACCAGTCTTGTGGCTCTCAAGCAGGCCAAGTATGTAAGGGAAGACTATCCCGAAGACGGCAAGGCATACATATTTTATCAGCACATGAGAACCCCTGGCCAGTATGAGTACTTCTACAAGGGCCTTCAGGACGATCCTGGCATTTTCCTTACCAAGGGCGCGGTTACTGAGGTCACTCCTGGAGACAATGGCCTTACAGTTAAGGTTGAGAAGACCATTCTTGGAGAGGATATCGAAGTAGACGTGGATCTTGTGGTACTTGCCACCGGCATGGTGCCCACAACCAAGGACGAGGCGGTGGTAAACTTCGCATACCGCCAGGGCCCTGCGTTCCGCGATCTTGATCTCATGGGCGGATACTGTGATTCGAACTTTATCTGCTTCCCCTATGAAACACGCCGCACTGGTGTCTATGCAGCTGGAGGCGTTCGCCGGAGCCTGACCATTGAGGAGTCCCTGGAAGATGCGGCTGGCGCGGCTCTCAAGGCCATGCAGTGTCTCGTTGCGGCACAGGAGGGTCATGCGGTACATCCCAGAACCTGGGATTTCGATTATCCCGATTTCTACTTCCAGCGTTGTACCCAGTGCAAGCGCTGTACTGAAGAGTGTCCGTTCGGCGCCCTTGACGATGATGAAAAAGGCACGCCAAAGCCCAATCCTACCAGGTGCCGCCGCTGTGGTACCTGTATGGGGGCCTGTCCCGAGCGCATCATCGGATTCAAGGACTACAATATCGATGTTGTCGGCTCAATGATCAAGTCCATAGAGGTGCCGGACGATGATGACGACAAGCTTCGCATGGTATGCTTTGCATGTGAAAACGATGCATATCCTGCACTTGATATGGCCGCTGCTCGCGGTGCCTCATGGTCACCGCTGGTGCGCGTCATACCGGTGCGTTGTCTCGGTTCTGTCAACGTCTCCTGGATCAAGGATGCCATGTCAAGCGGCATGGACGGTGCTCTTCTCCTCGGATGTAAATACGGTGACGACTATCAGTGTCACTTCATGAAAGGTAGTGAACTCGCCAACGCCAGAATGGCCAATGTGGCAGAGTCGCTGAATTCTCTCGGCATGGAGCCTGAGAGGGTAAAACTGGCCCAGGTCGCTATAGACGACTATGACAAGGTTGCTGATATTATAAACGACTTTGTTGAAGAAGTAGTCGGCATGGGTCCCAACCCGTTCAAGGGATGGTAGGAGGAGCTGCAATGTCTGAATTAACCAAAGTCCAACCTGATTTAGCCTTTATCAAAGGCGTTATGGAGGCCGGTGGAGACACAGTTAACAAGTGTTATCAGTGCGCCACCTGTTCCGTTATCTGTCCTCTTTCAACAGAGGAAAGTCCCTTCCCAAGGAAGGAAATGCTCTGGGCGCAGTGGGGTCTTGCGTCCAAGATAGCAGGTGATGCAGACGTATGGCTGTGTCATCAGTGCGGTGACTGTTCCAGTTACTGCCCTCGTGGCGCACAGCCCGGTGACGTTCTCGGAGCAATCAGGAACAATGCGATAAAGTACTACGCAGAACCCAAGGCCTTGGCAAATATGCTCACCACTACTTCCGGCGTTCTGGGCACGGTAATCGCTGCCATGGTCGTGTGGCTCATAGTGGGTTATCTATGGTCACTGCACACCGGGGAGAGTTTTCCCTTCCCGGAGGGGACTGTGGCCTATCACAAACTCTTCACCTTCGTACCAATTGACCTGGTGGTCCTGCCCGTGGTTGGCCTGGTGGTTTGGGCGTCGTACAAGGGTATCACCAGCTTCTGGGCGGACATAAACAAGGGGCTGGGTGTAGTCTCCTATACCGGGACTACAGCCTCTCCTGCGCTTGGTGTCCTCCTTTCCAGATATCTTGTTCCGGCAGTGAAGGAGATACTGGCGCACACCAGGTTCAACAAGTGTGGCCAGACCGCTGAGAGGGCCAAGGGACACAAATGGCTGTTGTGGTCATTTATTATCCTGTTCTTCGTAACAGGTATCGTCTTCTTTATTAACGATTTTGTTTACCTGTTGCTTGGGCTCGGGCACTTTACTCCCATGCCTCTCTATAACCCCATAAAGATTCTTGCCAATATCGGCGCCATAATGATGATAGCCGGTATATGGATGATTCTCCAGATGAGGCAGCAGAAGACCGAAGAGGGGACACTCAAGAGTTCCGAGCAGGACTGGATACTCATCTGGCTGATCTTCTCGGTGGGTGCCACTGGTATCGGCGCCGAGTTTTTCAGGCTGCTTAACCTGGCTCCCGTTGCCTATACCGTTTATATCATTCACCTGGCAACGGTAGTAACCCTGTTCCTCTCTTTGCCATACACGAAGTTTGCCCATATGCTTTACCGGACAACAGCCTATGTCTATGAGCAGTGGCGCAAGGACGTTCTTGCCGGCAAGGCCGGTTTTGGCATGGAGAAGGAGATCATTCCCCCTGCTGAAACCGTCAGCAAGGAAGAGGAGTAGCTGGAGCTGAAGCTGCATAGCGATTAGTCAGGCGGGGCCTTGTGCCCCGCTTTTTTTCGCGCAGATCTGGATGTCATAATGGTCGCAACAAAACGGGAGGCTGTTGACATATCCAATTCGTATGGTAAGAAAGGCCTGACATTTTTCAGGGCAAAACAAAAAAAAACTTGCAATTTTGAGTTTACATACTAATATTTCGTGCTCAGTTTAAGCTGGCGTAGCTCAATTGGCAGAGCAGCTGATTTGTAATCAGCAGGTTGCGGGTTCGAGTCCCATCGCCAGCTCCAGAATCGTGGAGGGGTTCCCGAGCGGCCAAAGGGGACAGACTGTAAATCTGTTGGCGACGCCTTCGGAGGTTCGAATCCTCCCCCCTCCACCACTGAATCCTATGTCACTTACTGCAAACGGCAAGGGAATATGGCGGAGGCCCGAGTGCAGTACCCATCGGCTGCGACAGCCGTTTTTTTATGCTGTTTGCATGGGGTTTCAGGGCGCGGGAATAGCTCAATTGGCTAGAGCATCAGCCTTCCAAGCTGAGGGTTGCGGGTTCGAGTCCCGTTTCCCGCTCCAAACGCCCACGTAGCTCAGTCGGTAGAGCACTTCCTTGGTAAGGAAGAGGTCACCGGTTCAATCCCGGTCGTGGGCTCCACAGTTATGAAATTGGTCGGCAGGGCAGTTAAGACACAATAACAATCCGGAGAAGAGATTCATGGGCAAGGAAAAGTTTGAACGCAGTAAGCCACACGTTAATGTAGGAACGATTGGTCACGTTGACCACGGCAAGACGACTCTTACCGCGGCGATTACCAGGGTTCTATCCGAGAAGGGCAAGGCGGAGTTCACCGCCTTTGACGAGATTGACAAGGCCCCTGAGGAGAGGGAGCGTGGTATTACCATAGCGACGGCGCACGTTGAGTATGAGTCAGACAAACGCCACTATGCCCATGTGGACTGTCCTGGCCACGCCGACTATATCAAGAACATGATTACGGGTGCTGCCCAGATGGACGGTGCGATACTTGTTGTTGGAGCGGATGACGGTCCCATGCCCCAGACCCGAGAGCACATACTGCTTGCCAGGCAGGTTGGCGTGCCGTCGATTGTGGTATTTCTCAACAAGACCGACCTTGTGGATGATCCCGAGCTTATAGAGCTTGTGGAGCTTGAGCTCAGGGAGCTTCTCAGCGAGTATGATTTTCCTGGTGACGACATACCCATAATACACGGAAGCGCCCTTGAGGCCCTCAACAATCCGACGGATCCTGAGAAGACCAAGTGCATAGATGAGTTGATCGAGGCACTTGACAACTATATTCAGGAGCCAGAGCGTGATACGGACAAGCCGTTTCTCATGCCGATTGAGGACGTGTTCAGCATATCCGGCCGCGGCACGGTGGTGACGGGCAGGGTTGAGCGCGGAGTTCTGACGGTAGGCGAGGAGGTGGAGATTGTCGGTATCCGCGAGACCACGAAGACGGTCTGCACCGGTCTTGAGATGTTCCGCAAGCTTCTCGACGAGGCCCGGGCGGGCGATAATGTTGGAGTGCTTCTCCGCGGGACCAAGCGTGACGAGGTGGAGCGCGGTCAGGTAGTAGCCAAGCCAGGCAGTATAACACCACACACGAAGTTCAAGGCTGAGGTGTATGTGTTGAGCAAGGAGGAGGGAGGGCGTCATACTCCGTTCTTTTCCGGATACCGTCCCCAGTTCTATTTCCGCACAACAGACGTTACAGGGATAGTGACTCTGCCCGAGGGTGTTGAGATGGTAATGCCTGGAGACAATGTAGCCATAGAGGCGCATCTGATTCAGCCAATCGCCATGGAAGAGGGGCTCCGGTTCGCGATCCGTGAGGGTGGCA
>JALVQQ010000027.1 GCA_027025395.1 Deltaproteobacteria bacterium
GTCCCAACAGTCGCCTTTGCGACTCATACTCTGCACAAATTCTTTCTTTTTCAATAATTGTCTGAAGGCCTTGCTTGCATACTGCACTCCCCGATCACTGTGCACCATAAGCCCTGAAGGTGGCTTCCTGCGCATTATGGCTTTGTTCAGGGCCTTTAACGTAGATGCGGTCTCCAGGGAATCACTCAAGTCCCAACCAACAACCATACCAGAATAAAGATCAATAAATACACTTAAATAATACCATTTAGAGCCAGCTTTAAGACAGGTTATATCACCAACCCATACCTTGTCAGGTGCATCAACTGCAAAATTACGATCCACGAGATTTTCTGCTACTGGCTATGAATGCCTGGAATCTGTTGTAGCCTTGTATCTCTTTACATATTTACACCGAAGATTGTTTTCCCTCATGAGTCGCGCTACTCGATTTCGGCCAACATGTGAGAATCTTTCTTCTTTTTTAAGATCTGCCGTGATCATAGGTGCTCCAGCCATGCCTTTGTGCTCGGCATATTGTTCCTTTATACGCTCTGTCAGTTCCTTGTTATCGATAATACGCCTAGATTCAGGCTGCCTTAGCCATCTATAGTAGCCGCTCTCAGATATTGAGAACATGCGGCACATTTTCTTCACGGAGAACTGAGAACGGCGGGCATGGACTGCCTCATATCTTTTCACCGTGTCTGGCTGAAAATGGCCAATGCTTTTTTTAAAATATCACGCTCTTCTTCAGTCTCTTTCAACTTCCTCTTAAGTTGTTTGATGCGCTCCTGTTCCACTGTTAAAAATTGCTTACCATTACAGGGAAAGGCCAATTCCCCTTTCTCTTGCGAGCCGTTTGCGCCAGTGATAAATGAGATCCTTATTGATACCCAAGCTTTCAGCTACACTGGCAGCTGTCCTGCCTTCCTCCATACTCAGGCTGACGGCTTGCCTTTTAAATTCTGCATCGTATTGCCTACGTTCCTGCTTTTTCTTAATGCCCCCCTGCGCCTATAACTCTTATAACGAGTTATCTGCCGCTGTACAATTTTGGGGTAGGAGCATAAAGCCTCATTATGGCAGAACCACAACACAAGCAGCATAACACAGTAGCGGCGGGCCTGTTCAATTCGGCATGTCATCTGTAAAGAAGCCATTTTTTTCTTGCCTCCCGAAACTCTTCGAGCTCATCATTCCACATTTCACCAAGCTCTTCTGGCGGCCTGCCCTGTTCAACCGCTTTTCTTACAGCGGTGTTCCCGATAATGAGGTCTGCCGGAAGCCTTTCAAATTCATACTCGTAAGGCGGCTCTTTCCACCTGAATTCCTCGGGATGAATCCTGTTTACCGCAGAGAGCAGCGCCAGGGTGACAAGGAAGGAGTCAAAGTTGTCAGGGTCTGTAACATGGATCTGAAACCCGCGGCATGTAAGCCCCTTCCACTTGTGAAATGTGGGCTCAAAAAACTGGGGACGCAGCGTGAACCCCTGGAGGTTCCAGGCCGAAACCTGCTTGCCTATCCGCGCTATATCGAGAAACGGCGCGCCGAACACCTCAAACGGCCTGGTGGTGCCCCTGCCTTCAGAGAGATTTGTACCCTCAAGCACCACCTGTCCTGGATAAACAGAGGCTGTGTCAAGGGTTGGCATGTTTGGAGAAGGCCAGACCCAGGGCAGCCCTGTATCATTAAAGTACATCCGGCGTTTCCAACCCTCCATGCGGCAGATATGCAGTTCCAGGTCGAGCTTTTCAAGATCTTTGAAATAGCCCGCCAGCTCTCCGACAGTCATGCCGTGACGCATTGGAACAGGCGCAAGACCTACAAAGGAATTAAGGGTGTCCCGAAGCAGGTTGCCCTCAAGCTGATGGCCGCCAAGGGGATTGGGCCTGTCGAGTATTCCAGTCGCTACTCTGCACCTGGCGCAGATCCGCATGCACAGGAGCATGGTCCAGATGTATGTATAGACACGGCAGCCTACATCCTGAAGATCAATGAGAAGGATGTCAATATTGTCAAACCATGCCGGGTCTGGTTCACGCCGTTCTCCATAGAGGCTGAAAACAGGCAGGCCAAGCTCCGGGTCCGTGCAGTGATCTGACTCCTGCATATTGTCCTGCTTGTCTGCAAACAGGCCGTGTTGGGGAGAAAAGACGGCCTGCAGTTCCACTTCCGGCATTTGAGCCAGGATGTGACGCGCGTGGTTCAGGCGTGAATCCACTGAAGCCTGGTTGCACAGCAGTCCGGCCCTTCTGCCCTTCAGCCACCGGGGCAGGTCTGTTGCAATTTTTTCAAGCCCTGTAACTGTCAATCCTTTTCAGCCTTTGCAGAGACACCTTGGCAGGCCTCAATTTTTGTCAGGCTGCCTGAGAATCAGCCTTATATCAATCCTCTTGGCGCCTTCGGTGGATCTGAGGGCCTTGAGAAAGCCGGTTATCATCCCTTTCACAGCGTTTTTAATGAAAAATTTCAGAGGAAGGGCACGGTTGTCAATGAATATTGAGACCTCATCTTCCCGCATATGCTCCGCGAGCAAGCTATTTTCAATAAAATTCACCACGGCTTCATGGTCATCAGGATGGAATGCGGGCAGCTCTTCCAGTTTCCGCTGCGTAATTACGGCCTTTACGCCTTGAATGTCACGAAAAAGTCCGGGTTCACACCGCGCTGCCACCTCTATCTTTGGGATTGCCGCGACATTTTTGAAGCCTTCAAGAATTACTATATCTTCATGGGGAAAAAGGCGGAAAACGGTTGCAACCAGGTCCTCATCATTTATGTCCTGAAAGAATGCCAGTTCGGAAGGCCCCTTTATGGCCACGCACCGCACCCCGGCCTCCCTGTAAAGTGATGTGTCCTTGCCCGGCGCATGGAAGGGGATCTCGTGATGAGTGGATTTGAAAACCCCGGCGGCATGGCCCCTTTTCGCAAGTTCTTTAAGCACAGCGAGGATCGTGGTGGTTTTTCCCGAGTTGTGTCTGCCCACAAAGGCAATTATGCAGGGCATATGCTCTCCGCTGTGTTGGCGTATGAAATGAGACGCATGAAATGATATGAGTTGCGTATTCCCTGATTTGCGCAATCCATCCGATTTTCGTAACTGTTTATCGCAAGGAGCCGGACATGTTTTCCTCTCATTTTTTAAGGCCAGACTCTCTCATTCAATATCCGTTGAGGCGGCGCTGACCTGGTTATCCTTTCCAAACACCACGTTTGCGGATTTGTCCACCTTGGCGTTGTTGGTGACCTTACCCTTTATATTTGCATCCTTGATGGTTGTAGTCCCCATGTTTGCGACGTTATCTTTGCCAAATACAACATTGGCGGCTTTGTCAATGCGGGCGTTGTTGGTGACATCTCCCTTGACCGTGGCATTTTTTATTGCAATGCTGCCCATGCGCGCCTTGTTGTCCTTTCCAAACACAATATTTGCAGATTTTTTGATCCTGGCGCTGTTTGTGACAGTGCCGCTGATTGCGGAATGTCCTCCCGAAGCCCGGCGGCTGTCGCTGCTTTCCTGGTTTGTCTGACTGCTGCTCGGCCTGTAATTAAGGCCGCTTACATGTTTTGCCCTGGATGCGGCCATGGCAGAGGCTAACAGATGGGATAACAGGATGGTGATACAAAACAGGGAGATGGCAAAAAACATGGTCTTTTTCATTGAGGGGCTCCTTTTGCAAGAAAGAGGGGTTTAACCCCATTATAAATAAACCATTCCTTGGATTTCAAGCATGACACCCTATCATGTTATGAAATCAGCTTTCAAATGCTAAGGCTCCGGTCTCCCTGGTGCTGTAGCCCCCCATTTTTTCAATTTTTCGCTTGAATTCCCCGTCGTTGATTATCTTCAGAAGATTCACAATTCCCGGGTGTTCAGCCACTGCCCTGTTTATGAGCAGGTCATAACGTTCCTCGGCAAGGGGTATGAAGTCCAGTCCGAGAGCGCGGGCCGCTGCAAGTATCCCCAGGCCGGTGTCGGCCCTGCCGCTGAGCACATCGACGGCGACCGCCATGTGGGTAAATTCTTCATTGCCGTAGCCCTTGATTCGGGCCGCATCCATTCCCTCCTTCTCCAGGCAGAAATCAAGCAGGACCCGGGTGCCGGCGCCCTTCTGCCTGTTTACAAAGGTTATATCGGGCCTGGCCAGGTCATGAATGCCCTTGATACCCTTGGGGTTGCCCTTCGGGATTATGAACCCCTGCTGCCGGTGAACCAGGGTTATAAGCATGCACGGGATGCCGGCCAGGTATTTCTTTATATGGCTTGTGTTGTATTCGCCTGTTTCCGGGTCAAGCAGGTGGGTGCCGGCAATATGACACAGCCCGTTTCTGGCCGCCAACAGCCCTCCAAGACTGCCTGAATGGGTTGAGTACAGATAGCAGGCCGGGCTGGACCGCTGAAGAAAATCCTTTATGACATCAAGCGAGAGATCATGGCTTCCCACGCAAAGCAGGGTGGCGTCAAGGTTTTCGTCCGGCCTCAGAAGTGAAATTTGTATCTCTGCCCTTTCCTCAATGCCCTCGGCGTTTTCCGGGATTTCCAGAATGCCGTTGGCCCGGGTAAGGGTGGTGATGCTGCCAGCCCCGCTGCGCAACGGAACAGCAACCGTTGCCTCCCCCACCCTGCCTACAATCATGCGCCTGAACTCCCTGATTCCTGCCCTGGACGGCATGTTTCTGCCAGCCCTGGCCACTACTTCCTGGCGTTTAGGGGGGACCTTGAATGACAGGCTGTAGATGAGTGGAAGCGCAAACTGCTCAAACGAGATGGCGGACGAAACCGGGTATCCTGGGTTTCCGATAACCGGCTTCCCCTGTATTGCGCCAAGAGCGGTGGGCTTGCCAGGCATAATGGCAACTCCGTGCACAAAAAGTTGGCCAAGCTCTTCAATTGTGCCGGCGGTGTAGTCCCTGGTTCCGGCAGACGACCCGGCGATGATTACCACTATGTGGGAAGGCCCGCACACCGCCTGCAATACAGCCCTTTTTATCAGTTCAGGATCGTCAGGGACTATATCCGTTATTTCCACCCTGGCTCCCGCCTCGGCGGCCATTGCCGCGAGCATGGAAGCGTTTGATTCAATGGTTTGGCCTGGCGGCGGGGCGGCGTATCCGGCCTCGACGGAAGATATGAGTTCCGAGCCCGTGGGAATTATCGTCATCCTTACCTTCTCCCATACGCTGACCGACCTGACTCCCGCTGTAACAAGCGCGGCCAGGTCATGGGGCATCAGCAGGTGATTTGATGGAAACAGGAGCTCCGTAGCCACAACGTCTTCCCCTACCTTGCGGACATTTTGCCAGGGGTATGCCGGTTTTCTTATTTCAAGAATGCCCGGCTCGGTCTCAAGGATATCTTCTATCATTATTACAGCATCCCTGTTTTCCGGCATGGGATGGCCCGTATTGACAGGAATCGCGTCCGCTCCGGCTCTGAGGATTACAGGGTCCTGGTCCGAGGCGGCAAATGTGACAGCGGCCCTGACCGCATAACCGTCCATTGCAGCTGAATGAAATGCAGGCGACGACAGGAGCGCTTCAACCGGTGAGGATGTAACCCTGCCGGCAGCCCTGGCAACCGGCAGCTCTTCTGTGGCCAGCAGATTTTCAGGAGAAAATTTCCGCAAAAACAGGGAGCGCGCCTCGGCAAGAGGCATCATGTTGAGATATATTTTTCTTGATTTCATGGTTTAGAGTTTGCTCAGAGGGCGTTTGTCAGATGCATGTTTACCATGCAGGAACAGAGTTGAATTGCTTTTTTCAGTTAGATGGAATTTGCAATTACGGCTTACGGCAGGAGCATTACCCTGGCCCTTTCACCGGCATGGAGCCCTTCACTGTCCCTGGGTATCACCAGGAGCCCGTCTGCCCTTGCCACGGGATAAATCAATCCTGATTTGCCGAATATCGGTTCGGCGTCAGGAAGCGGTGAATTCCCCTTCAGGCTGACGCGAAGGTATTCTTCTCGGCCGGGCTGCGAGGGATAGTTGCTGGTAATGCGGGCCGTTATCTCCGGCAGATAGAGATCTTTTGGCAGGATAAATCCCTGGAGGCGTTTAAGAAGCGGATAGACAAAGAGGCAAAATACCACAAGCGCCGAGGCCGCGTGGCCCGGCAACCCCACCAGGGCCTTCCTGCCGGCCCTTGCAAGTATGGTGGGCTTGCCAGGCCGAACTGAAACGCCATGCGCCAGCAGGGAGGAGCCCTCGACGGCCTTGAAGGCCTCTATCGTATAGTCACGCTGTCCCACGGAGCTTCCTCCTGATACCAGCACCATGTCAGCGGGCATGTCCAGGGCTTCAAGGCATGCGCTGGTGAGATGCTGCCTGCTGTCGTTTACAATGCCTGCATTCACGGGTATCCCCCCGGCGATCCTTACCAGTGCGCTTATCGTGGTGGAGTTGATATCTCTGATCTTGCCCCTCCGCGGAGGTGAATCAGGTCGTACGAGTTCATCACCCGTGCTGATTACGGCAACTACCGGCTGCCTGTGAACAGTGATACCGGTTATTCCTAACCCTGCCAGAAGGCCAAGTTCCTGGGGTCTTAGGCGCGTGCCCCGGGCCAGCACCACAGAATCCTTTTGCACATCTTCTCCCTTCTGGATGGTATTCTCCCTGGGAGAGACCGCCCTGCTCACCTCGATTGTCGATGCATCAATGGCCTGGGTATGCTCAACCATTACAACCGCGTCACTTCCCCCCGGAAGCTCTCCGCCTGTCCAGATTCGGGCTGCCTGGCCTGGCTCAAGCGAAATGGAGTCAGGCGGATATCCCATGCGTACCTCTCCCGTCACTTCAAAGAGGGCGGGCTGGGTCTCGGAGGCCCCAAAGGTATCGGCAGCCCTCACTGCAAATCCATCCATGGTTGAGCGGGTAAAGGGCGGAAGGTCCTCGGGGGATTTTATGTCCCTGGCAAGCGCATGGTTAAGGGCCTCTGCAATATCTGCGCTGACAGCTTCAAGCGGAGAAAACTCTTTTATTAAATCCTGCAACTCTTTTCTGCTCTTAAGTTTGAAGAAAGGTTTCATGCCTGATCCCGCACCACATGCGCGCTATTCCGGTTTGGGGCCAATGCTTGTGGGCCCGCAACCGGCCCTGGCGTGTTTTTTGTTTTTGTCTGATCATATCCGGGGGGTTATACTATGAAGTTGAAATCAACGCCATAAGCTGCAGGGAAGAGTTGAACCGTTGGCAAATAAAATGTTTGGGCGCCCGGCAACCGAAACGGGGGCTCAGGTTATAATAGACGCATTGATGGCGCAATGCAGGCCATTTGTCGCGGGAAAAGCAGCCTGCTGCCCGCTGCCGATTGCCAGAAAATTTGCCGGGTTCAGGCGCCACTATCCCATGACGATGCGGAAGGAGGCAGGATATCAGGAG
>JALVQQ010000028.1 GCA_027025395.1 Deltaproteobacteria bacterium
GGCTGCAAATGGATATGGATGCCTTCAAACCCCAGAGGGAAAGGCTCAATCTGGCAAAAAGGGCAGCGTCACTGGATGGCCCATACGCAACGCTTACGGCAATGCGAAGACAACAGGCAGATGACCAGGCGGCACTGAAAAAGGAGGAAAAGGGCCTTCCTGGGCTGGAATCCACTGTGAGGGAACAGGCTGAATTGCTGAAATCGGCTGAACAGCAGACCATTAAAGCCAAAGAGGGGCTAAAAGCTGCTGCACCTCTCATTCAGAAGGTGCGCTCCCTTGATCAGAAGCTTGGCGATCAGAAAAAAACTCTTTTGGAAGCTGAAGAGAGCTGCAGGAAGGATAAGGCAGGGATTGATGCTGCAAAAAAGGCCAGGCTCAAGGAACAGAAAAAGCGCGCAGATGCTGAAAAAGATGTGAAGCTTGCTGATGCTTATCTCAAAGAACACGCGCAGGATGAGTGGCTCATAAGCGGCCTGGCCGGTGTGGAAGAACAGTTGGCCAGCCTGCTCTCCAGACAAGAGGAAATCACTCAAAAAGAGGCCGAACAAGAGAAAGCCGAGGCGGCCTTGAAACAGGCGGCAGGAAAACTTGATGACTGCCGGGGAAAGCGCCGCGTTCGGAAGCAGGAGCTGGAAGACGCATCAAAAAATCTCAGGACAGCCAGGGATGAGTTAAGTCGGTTGCTGGGTGATCGGCTCCTGCGTGAATACCGTACAGAAAAGGAAACCCTGCTTCGTGAAATGGCATTCCTGGCGAAAATAGCAGAGCTTGAAGACCACCGTGCCAGACTTGAGGACGGGAAACCCTGTCCGCTCTGCGGCGCCACTGAGCATCCATTCGCAAAAGGAAATGTGCCTGTTTCAGATGATACCGAGCAGAAGATCGAGGCGCTCACCAGGCTGATAAGCAAAGCTGAAAATCAGGAAGCCGTCATCAAAGAACTTGAACAGGCCGAGGCCACGGCTCGCAAAAATCTGACTGATGCAGAAAAGCAGGAGGTAATAACGGCCAATGACAAAAAGACCGCTGAGCAAACCTTGACCGGGTTGAAGGAAGGCCTGGAAAAACTGCGAACCGGTTTCGCCGAACTGAAACAGGCGGTATTGGCCAAACTGCAGCCACTTGGTGTAACAGAAATCCCGGATAACGATATTTCCTCACTTGCAGAGTCACTCAAGGCGCGTCTGCATGCATGGCAGGCCCAGGCTGGGAAAAAGGCAGAAGTCGAGAAACGGATTGCAGATATTGACAGTGAGATAAAGCGCCTGGATGCGGTTATTGAAACCCAGAGCAATGCCCTGGCTGAAAAACAGGAGCGTTTGGAAACCCTCAAAAAGGAATTCAACGCCGGATGTGAAAAACGGAGGCAATTATACGGAGATAAGAGTCCCGATGATGAAGAGCTTCGCCTGAACAGGGCTGTTTCCCATGCCGAGAATGCCGAAAAGAAGGCCAGAGATCAATACAATGACCTGCTGCAGAGATTGAACAAGGCAAAGAGCCATGTTGAATCTCTTAAGGAGCGTATTGAACAGAGATTGCCTGAATTGAAGAAAGCGGAAGCCGAATTTATGGCAATGCTTGAATCGGCTGGCTTTACGGATGAAGAACAGTTTATGGCCGCCAGGCTCAGTTCTGAGCTGATGGACAAGCTGTCTGCAAAAGCCAGGGAGCTGGACGACAGCCAAACAGACCTCAAGGCCAGACAAAAGGACAGGGAAACACGTTTGGCCACGGAAATCGCAAGGAAGATTACGGACAAATCCCTTCAGGAACTGGAAACGCAATTCAAAGAGCATGAATATACCCTCAAGGAGATGAGGGACGCCATTGCCGGTCTCAAGCACAAACTGAGCGAAAATAATGCCGCCAAAGAGCGCATAAAGGCAAAGCAGACGGCTATCGAAGCCCAGAAAAAAGAGTGCCGCAGGTGGGAGAATCTGCACGAACTGATCGGCTCCGCAGACGGGAAAAAATACCGCAATTTTGCCCAGGGGCTGACCTTTGAGATGATGATTGGCCATGCCAATCGGCAGCTGCAGAAAATGACCGACCGCTATTTACTGGTCCGTGATGATGTCCGGCCGCTGGAGCTCAATGTGGTTGACAACTACCAGGCGGGCGAGGTCCGCTCCACCAAGAATCTCTCCGGTGGTGAGAGCTTTATGGTAAGCTTGTCGCTGGCCTTGGGGTTGTCACACATGGCCAGCAGGAATGTCCGCGTGGACTCGCTCTTCCTGGATGAAGGTTTTGGTACGCTGGACGAAGAAGCCCTCGACACCGCCCTGGAAACCCTTGCAAGTCTGCAGCAGGACGGCAAGCTGATTGGCGTAATTTCGCATGTGTCAGCACTGAAGGAGCGGATCAGTACCCAGATCCAGGTAACGCCTCAATCCGGTGGGAGAAGCCGGATCTCCGGGCCTGGATGCAGGAGAAGCACATGATTTGGGTGAGTATGAGAAACCGTAGCAGGTTAGAGAGGGGTACCCGAATGGTGCGCCGGGGCTGGTTGATGGTGATGTGGTGCGCCCCGCCATTTCAATTGGTCACAAGCCGGGTCCTGATTTCGGACGTGTTTGAAGAGGAGGCAGGGGAATATGTGTGTAAAGAGTTTCTGTGTGCCTTTACATGAAATCAGGATAAGTTTAGATTATACAGATAGATAAAAGCCAAAAAGTTTTGCTGGCCCAGGTAGCGAACAGTATGGGATGTCCGGAGAAAAAATTGACCGGGGAAAATATCGCTGTTTAAAACATATCAACTGGGATTACAGCATTCCGGCTGAAGATATTTTTGCAGTAATTAACCGGGAAGAACCGTGCCGGTCACCTGGATCAGGATGATTTGCTGGTACACACGATTGAAAAATTGGGCTGGTACGATGTTCTTGAGTTTTTACTCCCCATGTACTGGCCCGCAAACTGACTTCCGACCTGTTATGTAAAATTAATATGAAGTGCCTCAACGCAATCAACTCAATACAATCAAATGGATATCACAGCCAGACTCCGGCGCTTTCCAATTGCTTTCCAATCTGAAATTCAAACAGTTGCAAACCGATATCCTGTATGGAGAAAATAACACATTAGCCCCTCGAACAGCCAAAGAAATCAGGCAGTGATACATCCTGGACAGCGCCGTATTCCTTTCCGGCACCTGGAGCATTATGCTGATTCAGCTGAATTAGCCTTGGAAAAACAAGAAATTATTCACACCCACGGAAAACAGGATTATTTACGGCCCTCATTACCGTCAATATGCTGAACGGTTAAATACAAACGAGAATTGGCACGGATTTGTTGAATGGCAGGAATTGTTGAAAAAATATCCCGTGCAGTTACACGCCGTCTGCTCCTTACCGGGTATCAGGCCTCTTTTCTTCTCCTTCTGGCCCTCTTTTCCGTGGTGGCCCTGATAAGCGCCCTGGGCACATACAGGATTTCCATGCAGGGGGCCAAGAATCTGCTTGAGACCAGGGCCGTGGACGTGGCGGTCAATATAGGCTTTACCCTTGAGAGGGTGGGACTGCGCAGCACCATGTTTCAGGAGCTTTTGAGCAGCGATCAGTGGGAGCACCTGGCCTTTCTTGCCCTGATCGACAGGGACGGAACCATACTTCTTCATTCAAACCAGGTGCTTGCAGGCAGACTCGTTTATGAAAAACAGGTGCAGGAGGTTTTGAAGACAAGGAGGCCTGTCACCAGCTTTCAGAAACTCGCCACAGGCGAGGAGGTTTTTATCCTCTACTTCCCCCTGAACCTTCATATTTCCCCCGAGAGCCGCATGCCGTTGCTTCATCCTGGCAGCAGCCCCCTGCCCTCGGCGCTTTTTGATGCCCTGCGCCCTGCTCCGCGCGCCAGGATTTTCTGTATAAAGGTAGCGCTTCATCCCTATACGGCATATGCAATCACACGCAAGGCCAACATACAGTTGGGCCTGATAATATCATCCATAGCAATACTCTGGATACTTTCCCTGTTTTTCATACGCTCCTGGAGGCGTAACTACCGGCTCGAGGCGCAGCTCAGGGAGCAGGAGAGGCTTGCGGTTCTTGGCCAGATGGCGGCGGTGCTCGCGCATGAGATCAGAAATCCCCTGAGCAGCATAAAGGGTTTTGCGCAGATTCATCTGGAGGACGCGCCTGACGGAGAAGACGGGGATGACCTGAGAGAGGACATGACCCTGATTGTGGAGGAGACCGAGAGGCTGGAACGGCTTACCAGCGCCCTGCTGGAGTATGCCAGGTCCCCTGATCTGCGGGTTTCGGAATTTGCCCTGGAGGATTTCTGCCGCGATCTTGCCAGGCACACGGGTCACCTTGCGGAAACATGCAGGCTTGAAATGGATTGTGACAACGGGATCGTATGGCTGGACAGGGAGAAGTTTCTGCAGATTATAATAAACCTGGTGCAGAATGCCTGTGATGCAGTGCGGGATCAGGACAACGGAGAGGCAAGAGTGAGTATCGGAAGGACGGAAAACGGGATCAGCCTTCATGTAAGGGACAACGGCCCGGGAATTCCTGATCATGTAAGGGAGAAGCTCTTTGAGCCGTTCATGACAACAAAGACGAGGGGAACCGGTCTGGGGCTCAGCATAGTCAAGCGGCTGTGCGATGCCATGGGAGGACATATCGAAATAGAAACAGCAGAGGGCAAGGGTACCGATATTCATATATTTTTCCCTGAACACCGTGACATGCGGCCGGGCCCGGACGATTTGTATCACCCCGGGCCTGAGCGTGAAGAAATGCTGCCCCCAGGCGTTTTGCCCCCAGGTGCCTCCGAATGACGGCCGGCAGCCTTCCCCTGATTGCCACCTGCGCGTCCGGCCTCGAGTCTCTCTGCTGCGATGAGATTGCCGGGTGCGGCGGCAGGGTTGTTGAAAGGTCAAGGGGGCTTGTCCGGTGGAGCGGTTCTCTTGAATCCGCGTACAGGCTCTGCCTCTGGTCGCGTTTCTCCTCCCGCGTGCTTCTGGAAATAGCACGGTTTCCCGCCTGTGATGCCGATGCAATCTACCGGAACGGCCTTGGAATACCCTGGATGGAGCACATGGAGCTGTCCTCCACATTTGCCGTGGGGTGGACCCTGGGAGACTGCTCGATAAAGCACGGCAGGTATGCAGCCCTTAGACTCAAGGACGCACTGGCAGACAGCTTCAGAAAATCTTGTGGAGCACGTCCGTCGGTTGACGCCAAGGACCCGGACATAAGGTTTCACCTCCATGTCCACAAGGACGCGGCAACCGTATCCCTTGACCTTTCGGGGCAGAGTCTTCACCGCAGGGGCTACCGGGCCGGAGGAGGCGGGATCGCGCCCCTGAAGGAGAGCCTGGCCGCCGCGATAGCCACCCTGGCGGGCTGGAGCCGGGAAGTTCCGCCCGATCGGGTGATGCTTGATCCCATGTGCGGTTCCGGCACACTTCTTATAGAAGCCGCGCTCATATACGGGGATTCGGCCCCGGGGCTTTCACGCACCAGGTTTGGCTTCATGGGCTGGAAGCAGCATGATGAGAAACTATGGTCCTCTGTGGTGACCGAGGCGCTTGAACGTGAAGACGCGGGTATGGAGCGGAAATGGCCGCTCTTCCTTGGTTATGACGCAGATCCCGCCGCAGTGGCCATTGCCAGGCAAAATGTTCAAAACGCCGGTCTGGATGGCAGGATAGTTATCAGGCAGGCGCAGCTTGCGCGTCTCGGCCGGCCTGCCGCAAGGGGATTCATTGTCACAAACCCGCCCTACGGCCAGAGGGTGCTTGAAGTTCAGGAGGCAGGGAGACTGTACCAGGCCCTGGGAAGGATAATGCGCCGCGAGCTTTACGGCTGGCGAGCAGGTATTCTTGCCTCCAATCCGGATCTTGCCCAGCGGATGGGCATCAAGTGGCAGCATACATTCAGGCTCATGAACGGGGCCCTGCCATGCAGGCTGCTGTGTGGCGATGTGCCGCGGCGCGAAGAGGAGGAGGGAAAGGGGCTGATATGGCGGATCAACCCTCCGGATGCCATGTCAGGCGGTGAGGCCTTTGCAAACCGGCTCAGGAAAAACCTGAAAAAGATTCTGAAATGGGCGGGCCGGAATGATGTAACCTGTTTCAGGGTCTATGACCGTGATATTCCCGAGTTCAACGTATCAATAGACCTGTATGAAAAGTGGATAGTTGTAAATGAATACGCGCCTCCCGCCACGGTGGATGCGGCTGTGTCTGAAGAGCGTTTCCGCCAGGTGCTTCATCAGACCAGGACGGTGCTTGGGGCAGGAAGGGACAGGGTCTTTATCAAGAGGAGAAGGCGGCAGAAACGCGGAGAGCAGTACCGGAAGGTGGGCAGCAGCGGGAAAATGCACGTTGTAAGAGAGGGGCGATGTTATTTCCTGGTGAATTTCACCGATTATCTTGATACGGGGCTTTTCCTTGACCACAGGCCCATTCGCCGCCGTATCGGCCAGGAGGCGCAGGGCAGGCGTTTTCTGAATCTTTTTGGCTACACCGGGGCCGCAACCGTTCACGCGGCGGCAGGCGGTGCCGAATCCACCATGACCGTTGACCTTTCATCCTCCTACCTGGCATGGTGCAGGCAGAATCTCTGTCTTAACGGCTTCGGCGGGCCTGCCCATGAAACCATCAGGGCCGACTGCCTTGGGTGGCTCTCGTCCTGCAAAGGCATGTTCGATATAATCTTTGCCGACCCTCCCACCTATTCAAATACCGGCAAAAAGGGGATCAGGTTTGATGTCCAAAAGGATCACGTCCGACTCATTGACCTTGCGATGCGTCTCCTTGCCCCCGGAGGGCTTATGCTGTTTTCCTGCAATTACAGAAAATTCAGGCTTGATCAGGGAGTTGGGGAGCGATACTCGGCAAGGGACATTACAGGAGCCACCATTCCCCCTGATTTTTCGCGCAACCGCAGGGTCCACAAGTGCTGGGAGATAACGCACGGGTAAGACTATTAGGGCTATTATGGGCAGAGGAGAAAAAACAGAATATGTTTGCGGCGCATGCGGCCATGTGTCGCTTCGCTGGTTTGGCAAGTGTCCCGGCTGCGGCGCCTGGGACAGCCTGGTAGAGGAGAAGAGACAGGAGAAGGCGGGCCCTCTCCATACGGGCCTGGAGGTCGATGCGGCGCCGGTTCGGCTTGCGGAGGCGGATGCCGTTGGCATGGAAACCCGCATACCCGTGGAGGTGGAGGAGCTGGACAGGGTGCTGGGTGGAGGCCTTGTTGCAGGCGGGCTGGTGCTTCTTGGCGGTGAACCAGGAATAGGAAAGTCAACCCTGCTTCTCCAGATACTCATGCGGCTTGCCAGGCGCGGCATGAAGGTGCTCTATGCAAGCGGGGAGGAGTCCCTGGGC
>JALVQQ010000029.1 GCA_027025395.1 Deltaproteobacteria bacterium
AGCCACAGCTTCTGCCGGGAACGGCTCCAGTAGTGCACCTTGCCGGTTTCCAGGGTCTTTTCCCATGCAAGCCTGTTCATGTAGGCGAGCATCAACACCTCGCCGGTTTGATGATCCTGTGCAATTACCGGGAGCAGACCGCCGCCCTTATCAAAATTCAGTTCCTGTGCCGTTTTCATGGTGCCGTTCTTTAACTTCCACTTGATAAGATGTCAAGTGAAGAAGAAAGGTGCAAGACAATGGATACAGGACACAAAAGGCAATTTTGGGCAGGCATATTCCCTTTTTTGACAAAATGGCGTGGTCTTCATGGCGCTGCTCTCCAGTCAAAGCCTGCCTTGTTCCCAGGAGGGATCATTTCGCCTGTGCCTGTCATGGCATGACTCTTGCTTTACATGCAGGTTCAGTTGCTTGACATGCGGCAACCATAAATTATATTCCTCGACAGGTATTATTATGGACTTCAGACAAACAGAAAAAAATCTGCCCAGGATGTTAGCGGTGGTTGTCCTGCTCTTGTTTCTGCTTACCCTTGGGGCTTGCAGCCCCCCTGATTCCCAGGTAGGGGGAGAGTACAACAACCCTTACACAAAGGCGGAAATAGAGAAAATGCTCAAATATCATGGAGCACTGGTCGCCCGTTTCGATGGCAAACAGTGGTATTTCCTTTCGGGGCGCCGCTGGATCAAAATAGAAAATGGCGGTGCCCGCAAGTTCGCCATGACGGACAGGAAACCGATGATCAACGGATATAACGATTTCCAGATGTAGTTTCTTCAGCCAATTCCCTTCCTCAGGAAATTCCATTTTTCAAATCTGTCAAATTCGGCCATAACAGAAAGCGGTGGTGAAATCCGGAAGCAGGTGTGCCGCCTGGGTATTTGCTTGACGCCGGTCTTGCACCCGCTGGCACGGTATGCATCAACGGTGCCGCCGGATGCTTCAGGAGCGGGATAAAGCTCCGCTCCTGCCGGGTTCATTGCGAGGGGATACAGGAAGTTGCATGGATTTATTTGGGAAGTTACAAGGTATTGCATCATGCCCTTGAATCAAGTATCAGGGTCACCGGCCCATCATTCACCAGCCGGACCTTCATGTCAGCCTGAAAAATGCCCTGCTGGACCTCTATGCCATGCTCAGCGGTTCTTCTGCAAACGGCTTCATAAAGCTTTTTGCCATCTTCAGGCGGGGCGGCGCGGCTAAAGGAGGGCCGCCTTCCCTTGCGGCAGTCACCGCAAAGCGTAAACTGTGAGACAACAAGAAGCTTGCCGCCTGCATCAATAACAGACCTGTTCAGCCTGCCATGCTCATCACCAAATCCCCTTATGTGCACCGCCTTGTCGGCTATGAACAGGGCATCCTTTTCGGTGTCCCCCTTTTCCACTCCAACCAGCAGAAGCACGCCCGTGCCGATGGAGCTGACTGTTTTCCCGTCGACAGTTACCGATGCCTCAGCAACTCTCTGCCATACTGCAATCATTTTTCCCCTCCGGTAATCATGGGGCCATGGAACGGACAATCATCAAGTTGTGAAATGCTTGCGGAATTCCTTCATATTTCGAAAAAAATATTTTACACTGTCAACCCTGTTAGTCAAAACGGCAACACGGTGTTATCATCTGGCGTGCCCAACAAACCGGGCATGGGTCACAGTGGAGCTGACTGTTGGCAGAATTTCAGCCCATGCCCCTGTTCATGCGCAAATATGAACCAGATACTTCATGCGGAAGAAGATTTCGGCCTTTCCATCAGCCAGCCCAGGGAGGGATACCGTTTTTCCGTTGACTCCCTGCTGCTGGCCGGCTTCTGCCGCCTGAAGGCCGGGGACAGGGTGCTGGAACTCGGGGCAGGCTGCGGAGTGGTTTCACTGGTGCTTGCATGCCGCTATCCGGACGTGACCGTCAAGGCGGTGGAGATCCAGGAAGAGCTCGCGCGGCTGGCTGAAAAAAATGTCCGGCGCAACAGGCTGTCTGACAGGATCGAGATTTTAAGGCAAGACTTCAATTCGCCCAGGGCATTTATCGCCGCCCAGGAATTTGATCATGTAGTTTCAAATCCGCCATACCGCAAACCCGGGTGCGGCAGGAGATGCAGCCATGGCATGGACGCCCTGGCGCGCCATGAAATACTTACGGACATCCGGAAAGTGGTGAAGACCACAAGGTATGCGCTCAGGTCAGGCGGAAGGTTCAGCGTGGTTTTTCCTGCTGAAAGACTGGCGGAACTCTTCTCTGTCATGGTTTCCGAGCGGCTCGAGCCCAAACGCCTGAGGATGATACACCCGGCCCCGGACTCTTCCGCGCGCATGGCGTTGGTTGAGGCGTGCAGGGATGGAGGTGCCGAACTGCGCATTCTGCCCCCTCTGTTTCTTAACAGGAATGGTCCTCAGGTGTAAATTGCCAGGTCTCCCGTTCCATCGTTGTTATGGAGGAGAGGCAAGGTCTGAACCGGGAATTGCGAAAGTGCAATTTGAATATCCGGATGCCAACAATCAGGACAAGCTTAGCGCAAGGAATGAGTGATGGATGTGATTACCATTGATGGTCCCGCAGGGGCGGGGAAAAGCACTATCAGCAAGATGGTGGCGCGCCGCTTGGGCTATTCCCGTCTTGACACCGGGGCCATGTACCGGGCTGTTGCATGGCTGTTAAGGCAAAAGGGTGTTGAGCCTGAAGAAACTGAAATGGTGGACAGGATTTGCGGCAGTTGCAGGATAGAATTCAGGGGTGACAGGATATTTATTGACAATACAGAGGTAACAGACGTTATCAGGACGCCTGAAATAGACATGCTTTCCTCAAGGGTATCGGCCATTCCCTGTGTCAGGAAACACCTGGCCAGCATGCAAAAGGCCATTGGCCAGGCGGGAAAAATCGTTGCGGAAGGCCGTGACATGGGGACTGTGGTGTTTCCCCGGGCTGATTTCAAGTTCTTTTTGACGGCCTCTCCTGAAGTTCGTGCGGAAAGACGGAAAAAACAACTTGATAAATCCGGTGAAATTGTGTTATATGCAACTATATTAAGACAAATTATGGAGCGGGATACTGCTGACAGCAGCCGGGCGGTATCTCCCTTGCAACCCGCAGATGACGCTACTGTTATTGATTCATCCGAGATGTCGCCTGAAGAGGTTGTGGAACTCATACTGGCTGAAATAGCAAGGAAGAAAGAAAAACGATGAAAAACAATTTTACCATTGATGAATGTTTGGGGTTTATAGCCAATCGGCTTGTCAAGGTATTCTACAAGGCATTTGACCATGAGCTTGAAGGTCACGGACTTACAAGCGCCCAGTTCTGCGTCCTTGCCAAGCTGCTCGAAGAAGAGGGGCTGACTCAGACAGAGCTTGCCAACCGCCTTTTCATAGAAAGCCCCACGCTGGTGCGCACCCTGGATAAAATGGAACAGGCCGGGATAATTGAGCGCAGGAGCGTGCCCACGGACAGAAGGGCTCATCACATCTTTCTCAAGCCAGCGGGCAAAAAAATGAGAAAAGTGGTAAACAAGATAGGCAGAATAGTTCACGAAAAGGCTACAGCAGGCCTTGATGAGGAGACCGTGGCCATTGTCAGGGATGCCCTTGGCACTATATGGCGGAATCTTGACAAGATGGTTCAGGAGAAGTCATAGGCCATCAGTCTGGTTAGGAGGCAGCCCGTTCAGGGGCTGCCTGCCTTGAAAAAGGAACGCGGTGCCTCCCGGAGCATTTTCCCGACGTGCCGCAAGGGACTCGCCTTTATGCCTGTTTACCGCAATTCGTTCGTCTCCGTTTCGCGTGGCTGCAAAGCCAGCGTTTGCCTGCAGGTTCAGGAAATCAGCGACATGCCCGCCTGAATATCCTGCATCTCCAAAAGGTCCGCCTTTGGCGGATTTCTCTCTACTGTTTCCACGTTGACACCTGCAAACGTCATGAATTTCTGCATTTGCGCACTGCCGCGCCCTCCGTGGAGTTGTCCGGCGCCGCACAGCAGTTCGGGGGCTGCTGGAAGAGGATTTGTCCGCCCCCGGCCGGTCAAGGGCTTTTTGAAATAAAATTTTACGGATTGATCAGGAAATCGTTCAATATGAAATCTGCCTTAATGTTGTTTCTCTCCCTGCTGGTATTTCTTCCCACTGAACAAATTGGTGCCTCGGCTAATAACCGGCAACAAAATACCATTCCCGATGTGCGGGTTCAGGTTCGCCTGGACATGAAAAACGGAACATTGCACGGAGTGACAAGCGCCAGGATTCCTCCTTTCAGACGCCTTGATTTTTCACTACGGGGCATGGAAGTTCTGTCAGTCAGGCTTGGGGGCCATGATATCAGCGGGGCCGTGGCCGGAGGGCATCTGGTGGTAGGCCCGATCAACTCCGCCAGGGACATGGAAATCGAATTTTGCCGGAATGCAGGGCGCGGCCGGGCCTCCATGAGGGATGGCAACTTCATGGGGCCTGACCTTGCCGTTCTGATAAACGACTGGATGCCCCTGCTTGCGGAGCCTGCAATTTACCATGTTGAGGCCGAAGTGCCTGACAATATGGTTGCCGTTTCAGAGGCCGACAGGATTGAGAGTGGGCGTAACGGCCGGAGCAGGCTCTACAGATTTGAATTTCCATGGCCCAGAACCCAGGTTACCCTTGTTGCAGGCCGTTTTGTGCAAAAGACATCCATGCACAGGGGGATTGAGATAGCCACCTATTTTTTCAGGGAGGATGCGGGGCTTGCAGATGGTTACATTGCAAAAATCAGGCATTACATTGACCTCTACAAGGATGTGCTGCCGCCATACCCCTTCAGGCGTTTTGCCGTGGTGGAAAATGTCATGCCCACAGGATATGGCATGGCGACCTACACGCTGCTTGGGCGCCAGGTGGCAAGGTTGCCCTTTATAGTGGATACGTCCCTGGGACACGAGTTCGTCCATTCATGGTTTGGCAATTCAGTCTATGTTGACACGCGGCTTGGCGACTGGTGCGAGGGTCTTACCACCTTTCTGGCAGACGCCTTCTACCTGGAACAGAACGGAAAGGGCCTGGATTACCGCCATCGCGCCATGACCGAATACCAGGCGTGGGTTCACGGGGACAGGCGCATATCCCTGAGACAGTTCCGGGGGCAGCAGGACCGCGCATCAAGGGCCGTGGGATATGGCAAGGCAGCCATGGTTTTCCACATGCTGAAACAGGAGGTGGGGGCAGACACCTTCCAAAGGGCGATTTCACGGCTGGCCTCGGAGTTCAGGTTCAGGCAGGCCTCCTGGCGCGACATCCAGGACCTGTTTGAGCAGGAGAGCAAACGGAAACTGGACTGGTTTTTCAGCCAGTGGCTCTCACGAACCGATGTGCCAAGCCTTGAGTTCTCAAGGGCAAGTGTGGAGTCATTGGAGGACGGGACGTACAGGGCGGAGTTCCGCATTACCCAGAAAAGCAGTGAGCCATACCGCCTTGTGGTTCCGGTAAGAATCATTACAAGGGATGGAGACAGCACCAGGCATATAAGCATAGCCGGAGTGAGCACCAGGGCAATCCTGAACTCACCACAGAAAATCTACGGCATTGAAGCAGATCCTGACCTTGACGTGATGCGACGGCTCTCTCCGCCTGAATACCCGCCTGTTATTGCAAGGGTTCTGGGGGCAGAGCTTAAATATTTCTCGGTAAGTGACCAGGAACGCCCCGTGTACCGGCAGTTCATCAACTATCTTGTGTCAAGGGGATTTACCGAAAGGAAGCCGGGCGGGCACAGGCATTCAGAATACAGCAGGGGGGCATTTGTAATACTTGGCAAGGCTGACGGCGGCTTGAAGATGCTTGCCGGAGATGCGGCCGTGCCGGAAAAAGGAGTTGAAATAAAGGTCAGGCAGGGGCCGTTTGGCAAGGACAGTGTCATCTGCACCATAATGGCCTCCTCGGCCCGGGAGCTGAAGGGCATCCCTGCAAAATTTTCTCACTATGGCATGTACAGTACCCTGCTGTTTGAGGGAGGCAGGTTAAAAAACAGCTCCACGGCCCCTTACAATAATGGCGTGCGGCTTGAATTGAAAAAAGAGGTCATGGCAGTGGCGGCCACATCCCTTATGCCTGTCAGAAAGATAGTGCGTTACATCTCCGGCAACAGGATTATATACGTGAGTGAAAAGCATGACGAGCCCGGTCACCATGCGGCGCAGAAAAAAATTATAGAGCTGCTCCACAAAAGGGGGGTGAAACTTGCCGTGGGCATGGAGATGTTTCAGCGGCCATCCCAGAAGGCGCTGGACAGATACCTCGCCGGCAAAATAGATGAAAGAGCCTTTTTGAAGCAGGCCGAGTATTTCAGGCGATGGGGGTTTGACTACCACCTGTACAGGCCGATTGTTGAATACTGCAGGCAGAACAGCATACCGGTCATAGCCCTGAATCTCCCCAAAGAGATTTCCTCCGTTATTGCCCGCAAGGGCATTGAGGGGCTTTCCGCAAAGGAGCGCTCCACGCTGCCGGAAGATATCGATATGGATAACCGTCTCTACCGGCGGCATCTGCGGGATATCTTTTCACAGCACAGCCAGACGGAAATGGACAATTTTGAATATTTCTTCCAGGCCCAGGTGGCGTGGGACGAGACAATGGCCGATACGGCTGCATCCTACCTTATGAACCATCCCGGCAGATCCCTGGTGGTGCTTGCCGGAATGGGACACATCGCCTACGGATACGGGATACCCTCACGGGTGGCAAGACGGATTCCCGGTATCGAATCTTCCATTATTATCAATGACCCGGGCGACGACATGGTGCCAGAGGCCGGAGACTTTTTTCTCTTTCCCCCTGCCGGGCAGGCAGAAAAGGCGCCGAAGCTCGGGGTGGTTATTGATGATTCCAACGGAACCATTGTCATAAAGAGGGTCATGCCGGGCAGTCCCGCTGAAAAGGGCGGCGTGAAAGCCGGCGATATCATCGAGGCCCTTGACGGTCATGACGTTCGGGATATAAACGACCTGAGGCTTGAACTGTTTTTCAAGCAAATGGGCACTGCGGCAAGGCTCAGGTTGCTTCGGGACGGCAAAACAGTTGAACTGGAAACCGGACCCCTCAACAGCGGCACATTCAACTTTGGAACAGGACATGGCTCTTCCAGTGTCAACAGGAAAACCATGCCTGCAAGCACGAAAGGAACGGCTGGACATCCATGAAAAGCGTAAAAGTTGCCATAATCGCCAATGCAATGGTATGCGCCATGAAGTTTGTAGTTGCTTTTACCGGGGGCAGCGCGGCAATGCTGGCCGAGGCCGTCCATTCGGCTGCGGACACAGCGAACCAGGCGCTTCTATGGGTAGGAATAAGG
>JALVQQ010000030.1 GCA_027025395.1 Deltaproteobacteria bacterium
ATTTACCGGATGGAAGCCGTCAACATCCTTATCCGGATTGATTGCATAGAGAACCTTGGCCTCATCAATATGCTTGGGCAGAGGAAGCTGAACCAGGATGCCATGAATCGCATCATCATTATTATATTTGTCAATCAGTTTCAGCAGGTCCTCTTCGCTGAGATCTGCAGGCTGGGTATCCTGGATTGAATGGAACCCGAGGTCATGAGCAGTACGCTGTTTTGCTGTCACATATGAAACCGAAGCAGGATCCTCACCTACCAGTATTGTAACAAGGCCAGGAGTAACGCCATGTTTCTCCTTCATCTCGGCGACTTCCGCCTTGAGTTCTTCCCGGATCTGTTTTGCTATTTCAGTTCCACTTATGATCTTGGCTGACATATCTCCTCCGTTGATAGATTTGGTTTGGAATACAACTTATGAATTGGCATTCAGTTTTAATGCAAGGCATCCAACTGCAAAAAAAGTGCCTGAAAAATCGACACAAATCAGCCTAAAAGAAACACGCCTAACCCGCTGTTTTTCAAAACATAAAATCAACACAGGCGGTGTTACTCAAAGCATAAAAGTAACACCATATCCTGAAAGGGGAATAAGTCCCCCTTGGTCGAGAAAATTTTCCCCGTCTCGGCATACCTGTTCCGCCTACCCGCTAATGACCGTAGCGCCCTTCCCCCATGGCACAAGATCACCAGCCGCCTGCAGCGCAGCGGAGCGGAGCGGGCTGCACTATCAAACCAAAGTGGTTCGCCAAAGGAAGTGGTTTTTGCCCGGCAAATATAATGAAGACCCTCTGGCCGTGATACGAACTTTCTGTTTTGTCACCGAACATTAACCGGGCCCCTTGCCATTCAAGCGGGTTCCATGATTAACTTGAACAGCGCCGCACAGGCTGAATATGCCTGCATGCCACGGGATGAAGAAAGATCACGTTTGAAAAACAGGGGCGGATGACAAACACATAACATGAGCGACAAACAGCCCCGAGGTTCAATCTGTAAAGATGTGGTCATTATTCCGGCTCCGGCCCCAGCCTCCGGCTTAAAGCCAGAAGCTTGCGGACCGAAGCCGTTCAGTTTATCCATCGACCTGATTTTTCACTGAAATCATCAGACACAACACATTTGGATATACATACGTACATGCTTCACAAACAAGGCAATACCGCATTGCAAGCTCCTTGGGACAGATATGTCATGCATGAATATTTCGCGCATCTGCCCGGCGGCCTGATCTGCACATAGGCAGGGGGAAAATCATGGCTGGCAAAAAATCAATTTCAGCATTTGGCAGTTGGTTGTGGGCTCCGCCCGGGAAATGGAATGGAAATATCCTGTCGCGCTTCGCCCGCATGGTGTTGCGCATCACTGTAATCACACTATACCAAAGCCACAAAGACCTTGTGATGCTCAGGGCAAGCGCACTTACATATACTGTGATACTTTCAATCGTTCCGCTTCTGGCCCTGGGGACAGCGGTGCTCAAGGGCCTTGGCGCCGGCGACCAGATGCGTCATGCCGCATATACATTCATCTCGAATTTTGAAGCAGGCATAGTGGGAGAACACTTTGCAAAACCCGGCCATGAAGACGATAGTGCAGCGGCGCGTGAAACGCACAGTGAAGCGCAAGGGTATCCGGCCGAAACCCGGCCAGACGGATCTGCAATTACTGCGCGGGCTGATGCGCCGCCACCGTCCATGCTTCTGCACTTGCGGAATGCCGTGGACAAGATATTTGACTATGTGGACAAAACCAACTTTGCCACCATTGGAATATTCGGTGTGATTGGCCTGCTTGTTATTGTGCTTTCCCTGCTTGACAGTATCGAGGAGGCCATAAATGCAATATGGAAACCGGCGCGGCGCCGTCCCTTTGGCAGAAAGTTCATGGATTATCTTGCCCTGCTCATCCTGTTTCCAATCGCAGTTAATGTAGGTTTCGCCGCAATGGCCGCCATACAGAGTGAAAAGTTCCTTGCCGCGGCCATGCAGTGGTTTCCGTTTCATTTCCTGGGCACACTTGTTTTTAACATTCTTCCATGCGCGGTTGTCATAACAACCTTCATGCTTCTGTACCGCTTCCTGCCCAATACCAGGGTAGAGTTTTCAAGCGCCCTTGCCGGAGGCATTGTAGGGGGTGCAGGCTGGCTGCTGGTACAGGTAATTTATATCAAGCTCCAGCTCGGAGTTGCACGCTACAATGCAATTTACGGATCATTTGCGACACTTCCCCTTGTACTTGTATGGATCTACATGGGTTGGCTGGTTTTCCTGGCAGGCGCCGAGGTCTCTTTTGCGACCCAGGTATGGAAACGGTTCAGGGTAGGCGACAACGTGCTGCAGCCTGCCCCGGAGCTGGCTGC